>JAUHXW010000146.1 GCA_030426705.1 Gammaproteobacteria bacterium | reverse complement strand
TGCTGGATATGCTGTTTTTGGAGAAGTGGTAAAAGGATTGGATGTGTTGAAAACAATGGGGTCAGTTGCGAAGTATAACTTGTCAAGTAATCTGGGAGCCGTGACAAGTGAATTCCCAGTCTATCAATATTTTGGTGGAGGTGTTGGCGTTGATAATGTCATCAGAATTAACCGAGCTTATGAATTGTCGGACACTTTTCAAATCAATGCAGGCTTATCTGGCGCCTGGTACAATCCAGCCACAGATGGCCAAGGCATCTATATTGAAGTTTTACCTGCAACTGGCCAGGTGATTATGGCTTGGTTCACATTTGACACAGAATTTCCAGAAAACATGACAGCTTCAGAAGTGGGTTATGCTGGTGGGCGTTGGTTAGTTGCACTAGGGGATTTTATTGAGAATGAATTCGTTGGCACGGTTTATCAGACCAATGGCGGCAAATTTGATGACCCTACGCCTGTTACCAATAACGTAGTAGGTACCGTCAGTTTAACATTCAACAGTTGTGCTGAGTTGGTGATGAATTATTCGCTGTATGAAGGTACTTTGAATGGCATGAATACATTGCAGAAAATTTCGGGCGCCAACATTGAGCTGTGTGAACAATTGGCCAGTGAGGCCAATCAGGGTGTGGCGACTCAATAGTCAGCTTATGGTCAATAAACCATTGTCATGCTGAGTGCAGTCGAAGCATCTTTTGGATTTCACACGAAATAGACATTACGAATTCGCAAGCAGATTCTTCGACTCCACTTCGTTTCGCTCAGTATGACAGTGAAATAGTTGTTACTGAAAAAAGTCCATCCTGGCCTTTTTCAGTATCGGTCAAAAAACACTTTACCGCAAAAGTGCGATTTTGCTGGTTTTTTTTGACCTTACTTGAGCCTTTCGGCTCAAGGTGGCACATCCTTGTGCCACATCGTCAACCAGAAAAATGCAGGATAGTCTCTATTTTCTGGTCGAAAAAAATTGGGAAATGTAAGTGATTTCTTTTGTTTAACAATAAGTTATGCATTTTTCAGGTTCGACTAATTATTATCACTGAACGATTTGTTTTTGTCCTTTTAATGAGTTGATGTTCCAATGGTCGATGGCGAACTTCAGCAACTCATTTTGTGAGTTTGTTTTTAGAGTGGGCACTTTTTGACCCAGTAAAGCCAGGATTTGTTTGGTGGTTGAAACTGGGTCTTCGTTACTGATGGGTTTGGCATGGTTTTGTTTGCTGAGTTTATTGCCATCAGGGTTCACAATAACCGGGAAGTGTGCGTAATCGGGTTGCTTAAGATTCAAAACCTGGTTCAAATACATTTGTCTTGGTGTGGAGTCCATGATGTCGATACCTCTGACCACTTCAGTGATGCCCTGTTCAGCATCATCCACCACCACGGCCAATTGATAGGCAAACAGGCCGTCTTTTCTTTTGATGTTAAAGTCACCGCACTCAGTGACCAGGTTCTGTTGCTGATTACCCTGGATCAAGTCATTAAAATCATAGGATTGATCGGGAACCTTGATACGTATGGAATGTGGTTTATTGATTTCGACAGAATTTTGAGCACAAGTACCGGGATAAATGATATGGCCTTTGAGCATGGCTCGAGTACAGGTGCAGGGATAAATCAACTGTTGTTGCTGTAGTTGTTGCAGGGCCGCTTGGTATGCGGCTTGCCTGTCAGGATGGGTCTGATAAATGATGGGTAAATCCGACTCCATGCCGAAGTTTTTCAGTGTATGGATAATTTGTAGGTCTGCGCCGGTAATCACACGGGTTTCGTCCACATCTTCCATGCGAACCAGCCACATACCGCCATTGGCTTTGGCCTGACAATAACTGACCAAAGCAGCAAGCAGTGAGCCAAAATGTAAATCACCGGTGGGTGAAGGGGCAAATCGACCTATATAACCTGCTGATTCAGGCATGACGATAATTATGGACTATTCAGCCTGTTCCATATTCTCACTGGGTTCAGCGATGAAATTACCTTGCACAAAGTTTACATTCATCTTCCACATGATGCTCATGGTGGTGGCATCTTCGATGAATTCACAGATGACCTGCTTACCTTGGTTGTGAGCAGTTTCAACGATGTCTTTGACCTTTTCTTCATTCTCAGGATTGCTGCCCAAGTCTTTCATAAAGCTTGAATCTACTTTGAGAATATCAGCTGGGAAATGTTTTAAAATGTTGAAAGAGTTCAAGCCTGAACCGAATTTTTCCACCACAATCAAACAGTGCGTGGCTTTGATGGACTTGATGATAGGCTTCATTTTAGAGGCGTAAGTTACCAATTCACTTTCACGGATTTCGAAGGCAATTTTATCTCCAGAAACACCGGTCGCTTTCAGCTGTTCTGCCAACCAATTCGGGAAAGCAGGGTCAATGACTGTTTGGTGTGACAGTTTGACGAAAAGCATAACAGGGTTGGCAGAATCTTTAATGGCCAGTAAAGCTTTCTTGATGACCCAGTGTTCAATTTCAGTGATAAAACCGTATTTGTTGGCCACTGGTATGAACTGTTGTGGGTATATCAATTGGTCATCTTCCGCTTTTAAACGTATCAGCACTTCGTAAAACTCTCTTTCTTCACCACTGATGTTGATGACAGGCTGATAATGGAGCACAAATTTGTCTTTTTCCAGGCCGTCAGTGATGCGATCAATCCAGGCTTTGGAAGCGGCTCTGGCTTGTTTTTCTTCTTCAGCTGGATCAAAGACTTTAATTAGATTGCCACCTTCTTCCATCAATTGGTCTAAGTTATCAGTCAAGATCTTAATCACTTCAGTGACCGAACCAGATTGTGGTGTTAACTGCGTCACCGATATACTGGCAGAACAATTGACTGAAGTATCTCCGGCTTCAAAAATTTGATCAGCGAACAATTCTTTGAGTTTTTCCGCAATTTTTTCTGCTTTCTCAATCGATGTATTGACCTTGAGAATGAAAGTTGTGTCAGCATAACGACAATATGTGACATCTTGTCCCAGTTTTTTCTCTAAAAACTCAGCCACGCTGGCAATAAATAAATCCAGGTTACCAATACCAAGCTCTTTTTCATGACGTTTGGCATCATCGATACCTATCATCAATAAGCTGTCGCCAGGTTTATCTGCTACATTATCCAGAGCTTCTGACAATACATCATGAAAATAACTGCGGTTGAAAAATTTAGTCAGCAAATCTTTATTCTTGATTTCAAACAATTCTTTTTCAACTTCGGGATCTACAGAAGGAATGTTGATGATAAATTGCGCACATTTTTCACCATTGATGGTGGCGTTGGAAACATTGATGATGCCATCAAATTTATCTCCTTCAGAAGTGACCAATTTAAATTCAAGATCTTCTTCTGGTAATATATTTTTATTGATATCCCGCAAGGTTTTTTTTGCTTTGTCCAAATCTTCCTTGGCAATCATGTTGAGGAACGGTGTTACTTCCAGCTCTTCAAAATCTTCGTATTTGAACAATTCCTGATAAGACTGGTTTGAATAAACATGCATACCATCGTGAATATAAGCTATGGCTTGTTTCGAAGAGTCCAATAACAAATTACATCGGCGTTCGGTACTTTTCAGCTCTTTGGCAAGCTCGGTATTCAATCGTCGCGTTCTTAAGGCTTTCATTTCTTTTTGAATCACGTGACACATGTGTTCAGGAAGCAAGGGCGTGCAAAATGAGCCGGCACCATTTTCAATTGATTCTTGCACCAAATCCGGGTCAAAGTTTTCCAACAAGGCAACCACTGGTAAATCAAGCCCCATTCTCTTCAGGTGATCCACCACCAGCTGACACGGCAAATCTGTCTGTAATTGTTGACACAAAACCATATCAATGGGCTTTCTTTCAAGAATGCCCGCCAAATCATCCTCGTCAGTGCATCGCGTAGGACGAACCGCAATTTGAAAGTTTCTCAATAAAGAAAGTATGCGTTCTGCTTCTTCTTCAGATTGATGAATAATCAGTAAATTGATGGATTGTTCTGATGCCAATGCCTTGCTCCTTGTCCGATAGTTTCAGTGGTTTGCAGACTGTGAAAATATTCCGGGGCAAAAATAAGAAAATCAAAAATTTCGCTGAATGAGGCAAAAAATGCAGTGATTAGCCAGCTATTTGCAAGTTTTTTAACGAAATGCAACGGAATTTTTGCCTTTTTAGATTGCCATCTGAATACTTTCATAGTCTGTCTAGAACGATATTATAAGGTGAAATCAACGATATGAACAGTTTTACCTCTGTCTGTGCTTTTATGTAGCCATGTTGACCAGTGTTTTTGCTGGTTCACCGGCTTCTTCGACCACCAATTTGGGCAACAGATAACCTGACAGTTGCGCTTGCATTTGTCTATAAATGTCAATGGCTTGTGTTTGGTTGACTGCAAAATGGCTGGCGTTTTGAACTTGATCAAACAGATGTAAATAATAAGGCAAGACACCATTGCCAAATAACTGATGAGATAAGTCAATCAACGTTTCAGCAGAGTCGTTCACGCCTTTGAGCAAGACCGATTGGTTAAGCAGGGTGTAACCGGCTTTTTTGAGTTTTTTGATGGCTTTGATGGCTTTTTTGCTGAGTTCTTGTGAATGGTTGACATGCAGAACCATCACTTTGTTCAGATTCAGTGATTTTGACCACTGCAAAAAGCTTGTATCAATCCTTGAGGACATCACCACCGGAATGCGGCTGTGAATGCGCAGGGTTTCAACATGGTCGATGGCGTTCAATTTTTGACTCAAGGTGCGTAGTGACTGGTCAGACAAAGTCAGTGGGTCACCGCCACTGAGAATCACCTCATGAATTTCTTTGTGCTGACTGATGTAATCAATCACAGCTTGCCATTGGTTTCTGGGCGCATAGCTTTTTTCATAAGGAAAATGGCGCCTGAAACAATAGCGGCAATTAACCGCACAACTGCCACTGGCGATCAAAAGTACCCGGCCAAGGTATTTGTGAATCAACCCTGGAATAGCTTCAGCTTGATAATCACCAACCGGATCTTCTTTGGATTTATTATCCACTTTTAGCTCTTGCGCATGAGGTAAAAACTGTTTTAACAATGGATCGTCAGGATTCTCCCAATCAATCAAATCAATGACAGTTTCGGTTATCACAGGCGCAAACAGCTCGCTTGCTTTTGCTGAATATACGGGTGATTTTTGCAGCTCTTCAAGGCTGTCACCCTTAAGTGCTGCCTTGAGCGATTTTTGCCACTGTTTGGCCATCAAGTCATACTGAGTTGTAAAAGGAATGGATTCTACCACGTGGGCGGTGTTCAACGCAGACCATTGTGCTATAATCGCGGCCTTTTCAAGATTTCTGCCAGGAGCAATCATGTCGGTTTACAGCACCAGTCAATTTAAAAACGGTTTGAAAATTTTATTGGATGGCGATCCATACACCATCGTTGAGAATCAGGAAGTTAAGCCAGGTAAAGGACAAGCCTTTAATCGGGTTAAAATCAAAAACCTGAAAAATGGCCGCACCATTGAAAAAACCTTTAAATCAGGTGAAAAGGTAGATGCAGCAGACGTGATGGAAAAAGACATGCAATACCTCTACACCGATGGTGAGTTTTATCATTTCATGGATCCAGAAACCTATGAGCAATTCGAAGCAGCCAAGGAAGCGGTGGAAGATTGCATCAAATGGTTGAAAGAAGAGGATATTTGTACCGTAGTTCTGTGGAACAATTCACCGCTGACGGTCGAGCCACCTAATTTTGTTGAATTAAAAATTACTGAAACCGATCCTGGCTTGCGCGGTGATACATCTGGCGGTGGTGGCAAGCCAGCCACTTTGGAAACCGGTGCGGTGGTGCAAGTGCCTTTGTTTGTGCCCGAAGGTGAAATCATTAAAGTAGATACCCGTTCTGGCGAATACGTAGGTCGCGTTAAAAAATAACATGACCCAAAGAACCGAGCAAAGCCCGTTGGAGTTACTTAAACAACGGGCTTTTTTATTGTCTGCCATTCGTGACTTTTTCAGGCAAAGGGAAGTGCTGGAAGTGGAAACCCCGGTGTTGTCATCCGCTGCCAATACCGATTTGCAAATTGAAGTCTTTCAAACGCAAGCCATTGCTGAAAATAACCAGCAGGCTTTCTTGAGAACCTCCCCTGAATTTTTCCATAAACGCCTCTTGGTGGCGGGCAGCGGTGATATTTTTGAAATCGCCAAGGTGTTTCGTCGTGATGAAGCTACCCAATTGCATAATCCAGAGTTCTCTTTATTGGAATGGTATCGCCTTGGATACAAAATGCGGGATTTGATGGCAGAAGTGGTGGAGTTGATACAATACCTAAGGCAACAATTCGATCTGCCAGCAATGCCAGTCAAGCACTATTCCTATCAACAGATTTTTAATGATTATTTGGATTTTGATCCTTTTGTGGTCAATGAAGCCGAATTGAACCAGATGGCACAACAAGCCGGTTATCACGGAGAACCTCTTGACCGCACCGCAGCTTTGGATTTCATGTTTGCTGTTCAGCTGGAACCCAAGCTGGAAAAGAATCAGGGCTATTTGATTGATCATTTCCCCATTGAACAAGCGGCATTGGCACAGGCTCATCCTGAATTGCCGGATCGCTGTTTGCGCTTTGAATTCCTCTGGGGCGGTATTGAATTGGCCAATGGCTATCAGGAACTGACCGATGCTAATGAGCAACTGAATCGTTTTGAGCAAGACAACCAAAATCGCCTTGCCATGGGCAAAACCGCCTTACCCATCGACCAAAACCTGATCAAAGCCCTACAGCAAGGCCTGCCAGCTTGCTCAGGCGTGGCAGTGGGTGTGGATCGACTTTTGATGTGTTTGTTGGGGTTAGAGGATATTGACCAAGTTTTGGCATTTTCTGCCAACTCCGCTTGAATTTCTAAAGCAAGTAATCTTTTAAGAAATTAAAGTGTAAAATGCGTAATAAATATATTCCTAGGTAACATTTGTAATGAATGAATACCCCAAAGTGAAAGATCCTAAAATGGTTGGCGAGTATCCAGCCAATGTAAAATCAGGCGGCGGGTATGTTTGGGATGATGTACTTGAATACCGAGTTTGGTGTCACCCGCATGATGGCGCGCCAGATTTGTGTGATGGAAGTGATTACTTTTATGCTTTTGAAAATTATGAAGAGGCACTTGATTGCTCTAAAGATATCAAAGGAGCAGAAGAGCCCCTGGCATTGGTTTTGCAGGCTGAGTATATAAACGAACCCAGTCC
>JAUHXW010000145.1 GCA_030426705.1 Gammaproteobacteria bacterium | reverse complement strand
GAACGACTGATTTCAATGCCTACAGCTTTGGCATTCTTAACAGCATTGGGTTTGAGTAGTGTTAATTTGATTTCTTCACATGGAAAATTGTTAAGGACCAATTGGGCGACTTCTTCAGCCAAGCGTTCAATTAACTCAAAGCGACTGCTGTTAACGAATCTGGTGACTTGTTCGCACACCGTAAAATAATCCAAAGCATCTTTGATGTCATCACTGGCAGCGGCATCGCTACAATCATAAAACAAATCCATGTCAATAATTACAGGCTGACGGTTTTGCTTTTCCCATTCATGAATGCCAATCAAGGCATTGACCTCTAATCGGCGAATAAGGATTGTATCCATGGGTTGTTATTGACCACGGGTTAATTTGGGCAAACCTGAAGTTAACCACCAACGATTGTCTTCAGTATCGTATTCCCAAACCTGTCGATCAATCACTTCGCGTTCGCGTTTGGTGTGAATGTTATAAAGTCTCAGTTTTACGTCTTGAATGATGGCATTTTCGGTCTCGCCTGGCAGAATGGGTGCTTCCACGTATGAACTGACATTAAATTGCTTAAGTCTTTCGATTTCAAGCCGACTGGGTTTGTGTTCATCGTCAATGTCAGGGCTGAAATAAGTCAGCGCCGTGTCATAATCGGCCCATCGGATGACTTTGGCATATTGATACAAAGTATGGTCCAAGGCTTTTTTCTTGGTCATGCGACCGCCACAAGCAAACAGCATCGCGCAAATAATGATAACAATGAAATATTTTTTCATGATGATTTCCCTAGATACTGAATACTTGAGTATGACATAAATACCATTAAAAAAAAATTAAAAAATGAAAGCGGTTTTTAACTGAGCTTACTTTTTTAGAATCACATACTGGCCAAGCATTTTACTGCAAACTTGATTTTGCTGGTTCAATACCTCACAGTTGATGGTCAATTTTTGGCTGCGATTTTTGTGTTTGAGTTGATGGCAAAGGGCTTGCCAGTCAGTATTAGTATCTATGGATGCTTTGATAATCAGGTCATCTTGCTGGGCTTTGAGCCATTTATTTTTGGCTTGATAAATGACCACATCGTTATCAACTCCTAACTGTTCCAAATTGGCTTTGATCAAAGTCCATCCACAAATGGTCATCAAGGCTGCACTGCTACCGCCAAAGACAGTTTGTTTGTCATTGATGTTAGGTTGAATGGGTGCTGTGGCTTCCAAAGTGGATTCTGAAACACGCTTCAGTTTCAATTGCATGGCTTTAACCAATGGTATCTGCGCATACAAAAAGGCTTCGAAAGCCTTAATATCTGTGGTCATTGCGGATTATTTTTGAACTGGATTGCGTAATTTGGACGGAAGCAGAATATCGAACATGCTACCGAGCCCTGATTGTTCTTTCTTAGCGGGGGCTTCATTTTCAGTCTGTTCATCTTGATCGACCAAAGCCGTTTCCTCTTTGGGCTCTTCCTGAGTTGCTTGAAGTCTGACTCTGGCTTCTGCCACTGTGATTGCGCCAGGTTTTTGATCTTCTTCGATGAATTTGGCATTCATTTTAGGTTTCAGCATATCCACCTGACACGACACATCACCGGCCTGGGCAAAACCCATAAACAACAACAGTGTGAGCAAACTCATTAAAGATTTCATGACAAATGTGATAAATTGACTACTAAACTTTTAGGATTTTTCTATAAAATGGTCAATAAATCAACCAAAACGATGACTTTTTTGGGGTTTTGCTGAAATAATCCCTTTTACCATGAACAAAACAGATCAAACAGGCCCAATTAAGCACCCCAATAAAATTCCGTGGTTGGCAGATTTTTCTGATCCAGTGCGAATTTTTACGGTTATTGTGGTGGCTGAATTCATGGTGATTGTTTATTCGTTAAGCTTTTTGAGTTTTGACTTTACCTATTTTAATCAATTGGCAGTTTTGAGTTTGTTGGCACAATTGATTGCCATTAATGTGATTATCTTGTTGTCTAAATTACGGAACTTTTTCAATCGCTTTGAAGTGACGGTTGGCGTGATGTTGGTGGTTGTCATGACCATTGTTTTGGCGATTCTATACACGCAAATGATGGCTTGGATGGATAAAAATTTGGGTTTTGGACTGATCAACCAGTCGACCCTAACGACAGTGAAAATCAGCATGGCTACCAGCTTTACATTGTTGACTTTGTTGCGTTATTTTTATGTTCAATGTCAATGGGAACATCAAATTGAAGCTTTGGCTAAGGCGCAAATGAATGCCTTACAAGCCAGGATTAAACCTCATTTTCTTTATAATTCATTAAACTCCATTGCTTCACTGATAGCCTTTGATCAGGCTGCAGCTGAGCGGGCGGTGTTGAATTTATCCAGTCTGTTTCGCAAAGCGTTTGCTGATAATAAGAAAAGCATGACTACCATTGCCAAGGAGTTGGAGTGGATTGATGAATACATAGCCATTGAAAAATTGCGGTTGATGGATCGTTTGCAATTCAGAAAAGTGATTGATAATGAACTGTTAAAACAGGCTGTTCCATTGTTATCCATACAGCCTTTGATTGAAAATGCAGTGATTCATGGTATTCAACATATCACTGAAGGAGGTATTATTGAGTTGAATATTCGCAAAACAGCACAAGGGTTTTATATAGAGGTAAAGAATCCTGTCAACCTTGCTAAACAACAAAAAGGCACACAAACCGGATTAGCCAATATCAGGGAACGTCTGGCTTTAACATATGGTGAAAATGTGGGTTTTGAGGTTAATTCAGGTGATTCTTTTGTGGTTCGATGGGAAGTGAAAAAATGAAAGTTTTGATTGTTGATGATGAACCACTGGCCAGGATGCGGTTAAGCCACATGCTCAACCATTTGCAATTAACTGATGTGATTGAGGCCTGTAATGGTCAACAAGCCACAGATATGGTGGCAAAATATTTGCCTGATCTGGTTTTTATGGACATTGAAATGCCTGAAATGGATGGTATTGAGGCAGCACAGAAAATCAAACAAGCCCATCCCAGTATTCCCATCATTTTTTCCACTGCACATGATGATTTTGCCCTAAAAGCTTTTGATTTATCAGCGCATGACTATTTGTTGAAACCATTGTCTATGGAAAGGTTGAAGCAAGCACTGGATAAAGTAGGGGTGGCACATTCTCCAGAAAAAATCACGGTAAAAAAGGGCAATGATGTGATAATGGTTGCAGTTGATGACATCATCTGTATGATGGCCGAAGATAAATATGTGACGGCTTATTTAAGCGATCAAAGCCTGATTCTGGATCACAGTTTAGCTGAACTGGAAAAACTCAGTAACCAATATTTCAGAATTCATCGCGGTTGCCTGATTAATGTGGATTATCTGCAAGGCATACACTTGAATGCTGACCACAAGCCCACAGCCATTTTGGATAAGATTGACATCAAACCCATGATTGCCCGCCGGCAACTGGCCGCTGTCAAAAAACTGATAAAAAATTTATAAGACCTGAAAAAAACCTGAAATAATCATGAAAAAAACCATCACCATCGCCACCCGTGAATCGGCCTTGGCCATGTGGCAAAGTAAATATGTCGCTGCCATCATTGAAGAAAAAACCGATTACAAGACTGAAATGTTACCGATGACCACCGAAGGTGATCAACGTCTGGAAGTGACTTTGAATAAAATTGGTGGCAAAGGTTTGTTCCTGAAAGAACTGGAACAATCGATGTTGGCTGGACAAGCTGACATAGCGGTTCATTCGATGAAGGATGTGCCGGCTGATTTGCCCGAGGAATTTCAGATTTGTGCGGTGTTTCCACGTGCCGATGAATCCGATGCCTTTGTGTCCAACTACTATCAGAAACTGTCAGACTTACCCGAAGGTTCAGTGGTAGGGACTTCAAGTTTGCGTCGCCAGGCACAGTTACTTTCATTACGCCCTGATCTGGACATCCAGCCACTGCGCGGTAACGTCAACAGTCGCTTACAGAAACTGGATGATGGCTTGTACGATGCCATTATTTTGGCTTCTGCTGGTCTCAAAAGGTTGGGTTTTGATGAGCGCATCAAAAGCCGTTTGACCGCTCCGGAATGGTTACCAGCGGTTTCACAAGGTGCGGTTGGGATTGAATGTCTGAAAAGCAATGATGAACTGGCCGCCATTCTCAAAGAATTGGCTGATGAGAAAACCTGGCAATGTGTTCGAGCCGAACGGGCCTTGAACCTGAAGCTAAATGGCTCCTGTTCAGTGGCGATTGGCGCTTTGGCAAGTTATCAATTGGACGACACCATTGCACTGAAAGCAGGTGTATTCAGTCCAGATGGCAAACAAGCGATCACCGCCAAACAGACCGGCTATGATCCGATTCAATTGGGTGAAGTGGTGGCAGATGATTTGTTGTCGCAAGGGGCGGCTGAAATTTTGGCGTTGGCCGATTGAAATGGCTACGGTTATTGTTACCAGACCCAAG
This sequence comes from Gammaproteobacteria bacterium, assembly GCA_030426705.1. Classification (GTDB taxonomy): domain Bacteria; phylum Pseudomonadota; class Gammaproteobacteria; order Xanthomonadales; family Marinicellaceae; genus Marinicella. Next base: position 2,822 of record JAUHXW010000145.1, on the reverse strand, counting down.
CCAGCCGTCGCTAAAACCACTGCTGTTTATCGCGAAGCTGGATTTAAAGTATTTGAATCCCCCTGTTTTTATATCCAAACCAATCAGTCAGTCAAACCCGAGTGGCTGACCGTTGAAGCGGAAATGTGGGTGGTGTTGAGTGTGCATGCATTGCACCATGCCTTAAAAATTGTTCCCGAACTCAAGCCAGGTGCAAACACGCGGGTGATTGCGGTGGGGCCGGCGGTCGCCAAAGCCTGGCAACAACATTTCAATCAAGACATTGAATACCACCCATCACAAAACTCTGAAGGTGTGGTGGAGATGCTCAAAAAATACCAACCAAAATCCATCAAAATCCTGACCACCGGTGATGGTCGTAAAGTCATCAAAAGCCACTGCATGTCACACCAAGTCAGTTACACACAAATCAACACTTATCAAAGAATTCCATTGCCAGTGGATATTGAGGCTTTGACTGCTTTGTATAAAGATAAATCAGCGCAACCAGTGGTGTTGACGGCCACCAGTGCCGGAATACTTGAGCAGTTTTTGAGTGGACTTGATGATAAATTGTTGGCAACAGTTAAAGTAAGTCCGTTGGTTGTTGGTGCGCAAAGAATTGCAGATATTGCTACAGAATCTGGATTCTCTGAAGTGTTAGTTGCTGACAGTCCTGGAGATCAGGCAATGTGTGAAAAAGTGAGAGAGTTGGTCTGAAATTTAGATAGCCGAAAAAAAACGATATGTCATTCCTGCGTAGGCAGGAATCTTGTCATAATAAACAATATTTTTACCAGCAGAAGAGGGTCTGCCCTTTGGGTATTCCAGCCTTCGCTGGAATGACGAATTGAAAGATCGTAATGATATTTGCCGGCAATCCAGTTAAAAAATAAACTCACCAGGATGAGCCCTTTGATAATTGGCCTGGGTGATGACATAATCGTCGTCGATTAATTTAAAAGTGACCACAAATTTCACCAAATCACCATTCAAAGTCGGTAAATCGGTCAGGCTGAAATCAGCGCCGGCCATGGCGGCCAATACTTCAACTTCTGCCTGCTGGTCGTCATCATTGAGCCAATCTATGCGTTTAATGGCTTGATGAACAAAGACTGATTTTTGCCGCAACAAACGTAATCTGATCAGGCGTTCCACATCTTTTTTACTGTAACCACGGTCAGGGCTCTTGAAATCATCATGTACATATTCCATGAAATCATCCAGGCTTTTGTCCTCAATCAATGTTTCCATGGTTTGCAGGGTGTTTAACAGTTTGGTCTGCTTGTCCACCGGTTCTTCGCTGGAGCAAGCGGTCAGTAAAAACAGCAGGCCTATCGTTAGAAAATTGACGTTAAAACGCATGCAAAGGTCTCTTTTATTGTGATGAGGGACATTGTATCATGTAAGCTACAGGGCAAACGTCGGAGCCAAAGATGAAATATTTGATTTTATGTCTGCTGTTTTTTATCGCAGGCACACAAGCCAAAGAACCAACAGAAAATAATCAACAATCAGTTGAGTCCACCAGTAAACAAGCTGAAGAGCTGCTGGCAGAAGTCAGTCAACCGGCTGAGGATGCCACTAACATCAAAGTGATTGTGATGAAAAACCAAACCATCGAGGAGTATCGTCAAAAAGGCGAGTTGGTGCTGGTCAAAGTGATTCCAAATGAAGGAAAGCCTTATTACATAGATCCCATGGAAAGGGACAAGAACAAAGAGTCTGGTCGGGAATTGATAAATTCTGGTGTTAAGCCCGTGCGTTGGGTGTTGAAGGAGTTTTGATTCAATGACGGTTCGAAGAATGTTTTTGCTGGCAGTCGTGGTGGTGCCGGCAATCGTGGTTTTGTGGGCTCAGTTTTGGCCATTGGCCTGGTGGCTGTTTATCATTATTGGCCCAATTGCCTTGTTGGGCTTATATGATGTATTACAAACCAAACGCTCCATATTGCGTCTGTATCCTGTGATTGGGCATTTTCGCTATTGGCTGGAGTCTTTTCGGGTAGAAATTCAACAGTATTTCATCGAGTCGGATTTGAGTGGCGCACCGATTCCGCGTGAATTCAGGGCTTTGGTTTATCAACGCGCCAAAGGTCAGAAAGACACCCGGCCATTTGGTACCATCATGGAAGTTAATCAGGATGGATATGAGTGGATCAATCATTCGGTGGCGCCTACCCACGTTGAACAACAGGATTTGTTGGTGAAGTTTGGTGGTGCAGATTGCCAACAACCCTATTATGCCAAACCGATGAACATCTCCGCCATGAGCTATGGTTCATTGAGTAAAAACGCCATTGAGGCACTTAATCTTGGTGCCAAAATCGGTGGTTTTGCGCACAACACCGGCGAAGGTGGCATCAGTCCTTATCATCTTAAACATGGCGGTGATTTGATTTTTCAGTTTGGTACCGGCTATTTTGGGTGTCGCAACAACAATGGCGACTTCGATGCGCAATTGTTCAAGCAAAAAGCGGCATTTGAACAGGTTAAAATGATTGAAATCAAATTGTCACAAGGCGCCAAGCCGGGTCATGGAGGCATTTTGCCAGCAGTTAAACTGACCGCGGAAATTGCTGAAATCAGGCATGTGGAAATGGGCAAGGATGTACTGTCACCGCCTAATCACACGGCATTCAACAACCCCAAAGAGTTGATGCTTTTTGTGCAGGAATTGCGCCAATTGTCCGAAGGTAAGCCGATTGGTTTCAAACTGTGTTTGGGTAAACGCAGCGAGTTTCTGGCCATTTGTAAAGCCATGATAGAAACCGGTATCAAACCTGATTTCATCACCATAGATGGCAGCGAAGGCGGGACCGGCGCTGCGCCAATAGAATTCAC
>JAUHXW010000144.1 GCA_030426705.1 Gammaproteobacteria bacterium | reverse complement strand
GTGAACAATGCGATTGTGTTGCTCGATTTGATTAAAAAGAACCAGGTTGAAGGCATGGACATGAAAATCGCGATTGAACATGCGGTAGCCCGCAGAACCAGGCCAATTATACTGACCACCTTGACCACCATCGCTGGCTTATTGCCTTTGGTGATGACCAAGTCAACACTTTGGCCTCCTTTGGCCTGGTCAATCATTTCAGGATTGCTGGTTTCTACCGCATTGTCTTTATTGGTGGTACCATCTATGTATCAGAAAATGATCAAAGCTTAATGACTTCAACCCTCTTCCACCGCTATGCGGATTTAGGTCGGCAATTTGCACTGCCAACCATGCCAGCAAAAGTTAAAAACCCAGCAGTGCTGTTGTGGAATCAACCTTTGGCAGCCTCATTAGGTCTCGACTTAACAACTGAACAACAAGCACAGTTTTTTTCCGGACAACAATTATTCCCAGGCTCAAAACCTGTAGCCATGGCTTACGCAGGTCACCAGTTTGGGCATTTCAACCCACAATTGGGTGATGGTCGTGCTCACCTCCTCGGCGAAATTCAAAACGCCCAAGGTCAAATACATGAACTGCATTTGAAAGGCTCGGGGCGCACCCCTTTTTCACGTAATGGCGATGGCAAATGTGCGATAAAACCAGCTGTACGTGAATATCTGATGTCAGAAGCCTTACATGCCCTGGGTGTGCCAACAACAAGAACTTTGGCAGTGATTTCAACCAACGAAGCGCTGTTTAGGCAGGAATCCACCATGGGTGCCATTGTGACTCGAGTTGCGACATCACATTTACGGGTAGGCACTTTTGAATATTTTGCTGCCAGAGGGATGCATGAAGAAGTGAATCAACTGACTGATTTATGTATTGATCGTCATTACCCAGACATTGATAAAAATCAACCAACAAAATACATTCAATTATTAAAGCAAGCCATTGATAAACAAGTAGATTTGCTCATACATTGGTTGCGGGTTGGCTTTATCCATGGAGTGATGAATACCGACAACACCCTGCTCTCTGGCGAAACCATTGACTACGGCCCTTGTGCCATGCTGGGCGTTTATGATCCGGCTGCAGTGTACAGTTCAATTGACGATTATGGTCGTTATGCATTTGCCAATCAACCTAATATAGCGCATTGGAACCTGGCCAGATTTGCAGAGTGTTTGATTCCATTGATTGATCAAGACCAGGATAAAGCGGTTGAATTGGTGAAGCCTGTTCTGAATGAATTCTCAACTCAATTCAAAACAGCATATCAACAGATGATGGCACATAAATTAGGTTTTGAACAAGCTTCAACTGAAACCACACAATTGGCTGAAGAATTGCTGAAATTGATGCAGCAGACACAACTTGACTACACCCAAACTTTTCAAAGTTTGACAGAAGCGTTTATTCATTCCGCTTTTCCAGCAAAAGAACACTTAAAGCTCAATGATTGGTATCACCATTGGCAAAGTCTCCTTAATCAGCAAGCTCAGAGTAAGAAAAAAGCGCAACAGCTGATGAGGGCCAACAACCCTGTTCTGATACCTAGAAATCACCATGTAGAAGCGGTTTTGTCTGAAGTAGAACAAACCAGTAACACAGAGTCTTTGGAAAAATTCCTATCAGCTTTGAGCTCACCTTATCTGCAAACTGATTACACAACAATGTTTCAAGATGCCAAACCTCAATATGATGAAGCTTATCGAACTTTTTGTGGGACTTAGGGCCTGTGTAATCAGACTCTAGTCTGTTTTCACCAGTAATGGATTCAGATTTTGTGCTTTCTCTCTGAGTTGAGAGACATTTTCATTCCTACCACCCAACACCTCTAATAAATCAGCTTTGATGGCAAAAGCTTCAGCAAAATTCGGATTAACCTGCAAGGCTTTATCACACAAATCAACGGCTTCATCTATGACTGATTCTTTAGGGCTACGTTTAATCAAAAACTTGAGGTATTTGGCAAAGTCCACATAGGATTGCGGGAACTGCGGGTTGGCCTCAATGGCTTGTTGGTAACTGAGACGAATGTTATTTTCTGTAACCTCCTCAGCATCTGTTTCAAACAACTCTGTATTTTGTTGTTGTAAAAAGAGTCCATTGGCTTTAATCAACAGCAGTTCATTTTGTGTTGGAAATAAGGTCAAAGCTTGATTAATATTGCTATTAAGGCTGTCTATTGTTACTTTTGCATCCAAACTTTGCCTGATTTGTTGCCGGGCCAACACCGTCAATAACTGCGCTCTGATACCATATATAAAAGACTCTTTACCGAATAAATCAGGGTGTTTAGCTAATATGGCCAATCCTTTGTTGACCACTTCATCAACCGACTGATTTGTAAGAAGTAAATACTTTCCATACAAGTAGTAAAGGGCTGCAGTATTCATATGAGCAACAACAATAAAGGTGTCAAAATGACCCTCTTCAAATGAAATAAACCTTTCAAATGCTGAATTGGCTTCTTTAAATGTCTCGCTAAAATCTTGTCCTCTAACGAATTTATATTGCGCCAGTATTTCAAGGTTGTAAAGTATGCCTACTGTACTCTCACTCAATGTGTTTGGGTTTAATTTACCCACCATTTTATAGGCCTCGACGGCCTGCTTGATTTGTGGCTCAGGATTAATACCTGTTCGATTATTGTACTGAGCCATTTTGGCGTGAATTTCTGCTTTGTTGATGTAGCTTGAATCCTTGGCGAACATGGCAATGTCTTGTTCAGTCCAATATTGAGCTTTTTCTAACAAGGGCCTGATATCATGACCTTTTTGTAATTGGACTTCAGCATAGGTCACATAAATAGAACCCAATACTGCTCGAGCATATGGATTTTGCGGCTGAACCTTCAATGCTTGTTCACAAGCATGAATACCATCTTCGAAAAATGGCTCTACAGCATAACCTGAGTTTGTCAAAGCATCTCTGATTACCCTTTTATTCATTTGACACACACCCAAGTAGGTTAAGGGATGACTTCTGGCTCTTTCAGCCGCCAACTTATAAGCATTGATTGCATCAATATTCATTTCATGACTTTGCTCAAGTGTTCGCTCTGAATCAAACTGTACCAGCTTGTCGGTATAGATGGCAGCTTTTAACAAGTAGCCATTGTAATGCCAGTCTTCTTTAAGCAAAACAGTATCTATCATTGACAGTGCTGAGTCATATTGTTTTGAGCGCCAAAGTAAAAAAGCTGCTGGGATGCTATTTGATTTACCCCCAGCATCTTTACTTAACTGTGCATACTCAAGTGCTTTTTGTCTGTATTTTTTAAACTCCTCAGTTGGTTTGTGTGTCAAGAATCCATTGAACTCACCATACCACCAATGATAAATGGCTGTTTCCGCCAGTTCATGAATAATTTGATGATTGCGATAACCATTATTCCAACTTTTTTCCAAAAAATGAATCGCATTACTCATGTCATGAACTTTTTTAAATGCCATCCCTTTGAGATAATATTTAGCATCGGTATCAAGGTCTTTATTGTCATCTATTTGATCAGTTAACCATAATGTTTTTCCATTGCTAAGTTCAAGCTCATCCGATATATCGTGCAGTGGTAATGTATATACCTGATTGAGTTGATTGCCTATGGCATCTGCCTCAAGTAAAAAGTCATTAAACTGCTGTGTTTTATTGGCCTCTTCAAATCTGGAAAACCAAAACCAACCAGCAATCACCACCAAACAAAACAAAGTCACAAGTAAGCTATTTCGTTTAATTCTTTGTGGCTTCTCAATGTAGTGATTAAGCCGTTGACTTAACTCTTTGGCCGTTAATCGCTTTTCTGCCTCAAGTAGGGTCAAATCACTGATAATTGACTGCAAGGGTTTATCCAACTTTTTGGGAATTTGTAATTCCGCATTCGCAACTTGATGTTGCAAATCATTGGTGTCATTCAATTCATAGGCGAAATCTTTGGTCAGTAATTCTTGCAATATCACGCCAGCTGAATACATATCGCTAGCAGCAGTCACATTGAGACCTCTGACCTGTTCAGGGCTCATGTATTGTAATGTACCCATGATGCTGCCAGCTACTGTTAAACCAGCTTCCTGCTCCTTATTTTGATGATCATCCTGATTCTTTGGAGTTTGTATAGCAGTTCCGTTCGATGATGATCGGGCAATACCAAAATCAAGAATTTTCAAAGCAGGCTCTTGGGTAACCATCAAGTTATCCGGTTTCAAGTCACGGTGAATGATGCCTTGTTGATGCGCATTCTCCAAAGCTTCAGCTAATTGAACAAACAGTTTTAAAATTTCTGTTTGTGATAATTTGAGATCGGGGTTGTTGAGATTTTTGCCTTCAATGTATTCAAGCACAATGAATTCACAATCACTTTGCTCAATGAAATCGTAGATTTGACAGATTCTGCTGTCATTAATTTGTGAGAGGATTTGCGCCTCCCGTATAAAGCGTTTTTGCGTTGCAGGTTTAAATGCATGATCTGGCCTGATGGTTTTGATGGCTACATTTCTGCCCAACAACTCATCGAAGCCTAAATAAACAAGCCCCATGCCGCCTTTGGCAATCACTTTTTCAACGCGGAAACGCCCTACTTTCTCACCAGGTAATAATTGATCTGTTTCGCTGATTTGAGTATGAATCTGATCACCAGCGACACCGGTTTTAAACTGCATCACGGTTGATGCATCAGCGGTTCTGACCAGAAAATCCAATTGTTTGCGCATTTCTGGGTCTTCAACTTGATTCAAGAATGCATCAAGTTCTTGCGTTTCAAGCAAAAAAGCTTTTCTCAACAAAGCGTTGAACTGTTCAGCTTTTTCAGATGTTTCGCGACCTACCATGAGCAAGCGTTAATTCATGCTTAACTGATTTTTTTCAATTTGTCCGTCTTTAATGACAACTTTGACTTGTTTCATGATGCTGATGTTTTCTAATGGATTTTCATCAACCACCACCATATCAGCCAAAAAACCTGATTTTATCTGTCCCAGTTGTTCGCTTTGACCCAACAAATCAGCTGCATGGATGGTGCCAGCTTGCAAAGCTTCAGCCGGGGTCATACCGTACTTGACCATCAGACCAAATTCTTCACCATTGCGCCCGTGTTCAGAAACGCCACTATCAGTACCTAAAGCTATTTTTACTCCAGCTTTGAAAGCTTTGTTGAATGAACCTGCAATAACAGGTCCTATGGTGGCCGCTTTTTGCGCCACAACCGGAGGGAAAAAGCCTTCAATTTTTGACTTTTCGCTCACCCAATCTCCAGCTATTAATGTAGGGACCAGATAAGTGCCATGTTTTTTCATCAGTTTAATGATTTCATCATCAAGATAAGTACCATGTTCGATACTGGCGACACCGGCTTCAATCGCTCTTTTCATACCGCCTTTACCATGTGCATGTGCGGCCACTTTAAAGCCATAGTCTTTGGCTGTTGCCATCAGGGCTTTCAGTTCTTCTTGATTAAATTGGGCATTATCACCACTGGCTGCCTGGCTCAAAACGCCGCCTGTAGCAGTGATTTTTATCAAGTCAGCACCATCCTGATAGCGCTTACGAACTGCTTTTATGGCATCACTGGGTCCATTAATAACTCCATGATCTGGCGTAGTATGAGGGAACAAACCATCACGATAACCATTGCTGGGGTCAGCATGTCCGCCAGTGGTGGCCAATGATTTGGCTGTTGTAAAAATTCTGGGACCAGGAATTTTGCCTTGTTTAATGGCTTTTTTCAGTGAAACTGACACATTGTATGAATCCCCTAAATCTCTGACCGTTGTGAATCCAGCATCTAAGGTTCGTTGAGCAAACAAAGCCGCATTGTAAGCAACATCAGCTGGATTCAATTCATATTTTTCCAGGTAACTGTTCGGGTTTATTTCAAACGTCAAATGGGTATGCATATCCATCAAGCCGGGTAAACAAAACTGTTCACTGAAATCATGATCAATGGCTTGATTCTTGAACGGTTCAACAGCTACAAATTTATTCCCTTCAATCGTGACCACCTGTTCATTCAGTATGTTTCCTGTTTTGGCTTCAAACAAGCCTCCACATTTGATATTCAATGACCAAGCCGACTGGCTGCAAAATAAACTGATTAAAATAATTTTTTTCATAATTACCCCTGCATGGTTTCTTCAATTTCCTGTATGGTTTTTGGCGCTTTCTTACTGAGAATTACCGGACCTTTTTTACTTACCTGAACATCATCTTCAATACGGATGCCCATGCCTCGCCATTTTTTAGGTGCTTTCGAGTTTTCACTGATGTAAATACCTGGTTCAATCGTTAAAACCATGTTCTCTTCCAGCTCAACCCACAAATCATCGACCCGATAATCACCGCAGTCATGGACATCCAAACCCAACCAATGACCGGTCATATGCATGTAATAATTGCTGTAAGTTTTTTCTTCCAAAACCTGCTCCAAGGTGCCTTTGATGATTTTCAAATCCAGTAAACCCTGGCTGATGGTTTTCACTGCTGCATCATGGAATTCATTCCAGTGCTTACCTATTTTAACCTGATCAATGGCATCTAACTGGGCTTGAAGAACCACTTCATACAAATCTTTTTGTCTGGCTGAAAATTTGCCATTGACAGGAAAAGTGCGGGTGATGTCAGATGCATAGAAATTATATTCAGCCCCGGCATCTATCAACACCAAATCACCGTCTTGCATTTGTGCATTGTTATTGATGTAGTGCAAAATATTACCGTTCTCTCCGCTACCGATGATGGGTGGATAGCTCCAGTGTGATTGGTTTTGCGTTAAATGGTGTTGATATTCTGCTTGCAATTGATACTCATACATGTCTGGCTTAGCCGCCTGCATCATGCGAATGTGTGCTTCAGCTGCCAACTCGGCTGACTTTTTCATGCATTTGATTTCAGCACGGCTTTTATACAGGCGCATGTCATGGATGATGTGGCTGATTGACATAAACTCCTCAGGCGCTTTGGATTTTTGGCCTTTTCTGGTTTCGATGGCTTTCACCCAAGAAGTAATTTTTTGGTCAAATTCATCAATGTCACCAATTTTGAAGCAGACTTTTTCACAGCCTTCTATCAAGCTGGGCATGCGCTGATCGATTTCCTTGATGTCATAGGCGGCATCAAAGCCATAATCATCCACCGCGCCTTGTGTTCCAGCCATTGGACCATCCCAAATGATCTTTTTTGGGTCCGCTTCTCGACAAAACAAAATCTGTTGTTCACCTTTTCTGCCCGGCAACAACACCAACACAGATTCAGGTTCATTAAAGCCTGTTAAATAAAAGAAATCACTGTCTTGTCGATAGTAATGATGAACA
>JAUHXW010000143.1 GCA_030426705.1 Gammaproteobacteria bacterium | reverse complement strand
TTCAATAGTTTAGTTATAATTGGGTGCAATGAAAGATTCAATCACACGCTCCGAACTCATCAATCTACTGGCTGAAAAATTTGAAGACAGTGAACTGTCCAAATCAGACATCAGCCTGTCCGTCAGAGAAATCATTAATCACATGAGTTCTACCATTGCCAACGGTGATCGCATTGAAATACGTGGTTTTGGCAGTTTCACGTTAAGACAAAGAAATCCTCGCATGGGCAGAAACCCCAAAACCGGCGAACCAGTTCCTTTAGGCGCCAAATACGCTCCCCACTTCAAACCTGGTAAAGACCTCAAAGAGCAGGTTAAAGACAAAGTAGGGCAATAAATTAAAGAGCACTATTTTCAGCTTCTTCAATGACTGTGATCAACTGTTGTAAAGTTTGATTTAAATTGACGTCATTATTTTTTAGTTGCTGTTTAAGTTTAATAGTCTGGGTAATGATTTGTTCTGCGGCACATATTTTTGCTGAGCCGAGCAATTGATGTAATTTGTCTTGTAAAAGATCAAATTCCTGTTCTGCAAACAATCGCATAACATCTGACTTAAACGCTTTCAGTTGTTCCATAAATAATTGCCTTAAATGCAATACAATGTCTTCGTCATGATGAGATATTTCCAATGCTTTGTGATGATTGAAATTTTGTTGGTTTTGCGAAAAATCAGCCAGCACTTGAGTGAGCTCCTCCTGATTAACAGGTTTCAGTAAACTGGCACAGAAATCCGGATGTCGTTCAATGGCAAAAGTTTCGGCTGAAACCGCTATCACCGGTGTTTCTTTATTGGGTTCTGATTGTTTGATTTGCTTGGTGGTTTCGATGCCATCCATGCCATCCATGCGTATATCCATCAATATTAAGTCAAAAGATTGTTTTTTTGCCAATTTCACAGCATCAAAACCATTGGCTGCGGTAACCACAGTACAAGTCAGTTTTTTCAATGCAGATTCAAAGAAAAGTCGATTGATGTGGTTGTCATCTACCACTAAAATGTGAAGATTATCCATGAAAGTACCCCGTTTGTCCTTAATTGTTAAGAATAATACCATGACTGATTTTTTGCAAGCAATTCAAGTATTGACTTGTGGGTGGTTTATTTTCTTCATTTCCAGCTTGGCATTTTCACAATCAACTTTCTGGAAAATGAGTGGATTTGAAATGAAAACCCAGGAAGGTGGAGTCTCTTTCAAGCTTGCCGAACTGGATGTGGCTGGTTATCAACTTAGGAATATCAATTACAGCTGTCCGCAAGCTTTGCTAATCTATCCTCAGCATCAATGTAATAACGCTTTGATAGCAATGGATTTAAATGGACAAAACTATCAAGTGAACCTGGATACAGCTTTAAATTTTCATGATGAAACCTGGCAAGTGCAGTTATCATCGTTAAATGATCAAATCAAAGTGGCTACCCATGCTTTGTCAAAAGATATAAAGATATCATTGTATAATTCTGATGTTGTTGATTTTTTTAAAAATGCATCACCCGCATTACAAAAGCTATCAGGTCAGTTGTCAGGTGAATTGCTGGCAAATACCAAAACACTGACTTTAATCAGTGACAGTCAAATTAATTTCCAGGGATTTAATTATGAACATTCAGATGATGTTGTGTTATTTGGTTTGGGCGGTCATCTCGACTTAGATCTGGATATAATTTCGCAAACCCTTGATGCCAACATTCACATAAACAGTGGTGAAATGTTGTTCAATGAATTGTATGTAGATTACAGTAAATTCCCTGTCGATGTAAAAATCTCAGCAAGTCTGAACGAAAATTTCGACTATCAAATAGAAACAAAAATAGTTAATCAGCAATCCATGTCCTTACAGACTAAACTGTTTCTCAATCAGCAGTTTGAATGGGACGTGCCCGAAGTCGCCATCAAAGTACATGACAGCCACCATTTCAATCAACAAATACTGAACAGTATACTGGGCATTTATGGCTTTGGCAGCAGCCAAATGTCGGGTGGGTTCGAAGTGTTGTTGCAAATGAAGCAGGGGCAATTCCAATTCGCACAGGCCAAGTTCAATGATTATTATGCCTTGAATAACAAAAGAAAAATTCAAGTTGATGCGCTCAATGGCCAAGTGATTTGGGATTTCACCGCTGAATCTGATAACTCACAACTTGATTGGCAAACCTTGTTGTTTGCCGGCATGCCAGTAAAAGCCAGTCAGGTGACTTTCAATGTTTCAAAAGATCAATTCAAGCTATTGGGAAAGCATGAATTTCCAGTTTTTGATGGAACCATTATTTTAAAAGAATTGGTTGCTGAATCTTTATTTTCTGAGTCCATAGACATGGCCATGAATGCAACAGTGTTACCCATTTCCCTGAAACTGATTACCGAGAAGCTCAATTGGCCAGCCATGTCAGGAACCATCAGTGGTGATTTGCCCGGTTTGGTAAAAAAAGGTAGTGTGATTGAGTTTTTAGGTGCCTTAAACATGTCTGTATTTCAAGGAAAAATGGTGGTGAATAACCTTTCTTTGGAGCGGCTTTTTGGTGTGGCTCCAGTGATTGCTGCTGATGTGGCATTTGAGCAATTTGATTTAGCTCTACTGACAGAAACTTTTGGCTTTGGTCAAATCACTGGGAAACTATCAGGTGTGGTGAATGAATTGCGAATTACCAACTGGAAAACGGACCGCCTGGATGCACATGTTTATACAGTCAAAACCAAAGGTGTTAAGCAAACCATCAGTCAACGCGCCATTGATAACATTTCATCTCTGGGCGGTATCAAAGGCGCCATCTCCAAAACATTCTTACGCTTTTTTGATGATTTCGGTTACAAACGCATTGAATTAAGCTGCAAATTACACAATTCAGTGTGCCAAATTGGCGGTCTGAAAAATCAAGGCAATCAATTTGTCATCGTTGAAGGTGGAGGAATCCCTAAAATTAATATTGTGGGTTTTGTCAGAACCATAAATTGGGAAGAGTTTATCAGTCGTTTGCTGAATGCAAATTATGACAATTGATTCAGTTACTGTTTATGCTCTCATTGTATAATTTACATGATTTGTTTAATTAAGGTGTTTTTATGAATTTCAAAAAGAAATCATTGCTGTTGTCATCTTTTCTGTTTATAGCAGCCTGTGTCACCATCAATGTCTACTTTCCTGCAGCTGAAGTGGATTCAGCGGCTGAAAAAATTGTCAAGGATGTGCTCAGTGGCGAGCAAACACCTGATCAGGATGACCAAAGCAGTTTGAATACGCCAACAGTTATCAAAACAGTTGCTTATTATGGCAATCCTTTTAATTGGATCATGGCTTCAGCACATGCTCAAGTCGACATCACCATTTCTTCACCTGCCATCAATGCCCTGACTGATAAGATGAAAGCCCGTTATGGCGAATCCATGAAATCACACCTGGATCAAAATGTTGTGGGCTTCAACAATGAAGGCTTTGTGGAAATCGTTGACGCGGGTCAGTTGGGTTTAAAAGATCGCCAAATCTTGAAAACAGAGATCGGGAAGCCTTATACCGTGAAATGGCAATTGCCAACAATCATCCGGAATGGGAAGACAAGATCAGAGAAGCCTTTATCAAGCAATGGATAGAACAAGCGCAAACTGGCTGGTCGTATCAAAATGCCGAAGGTCAATGGACGATTAAAAACTAACAAAAGAATATGAGCAAAAAATCAAGAAGGCAAAAACTGCCGCAAGAGCCCATTGAACTGACCATTGGCGACTTAAGTCATGATGGTCGGGGTGTGGCCAAATGGAATGAAAAAGTGGTTTTTGTGCAAAATGCTTTGCCGGGCGAAACTGTAATGGCCAAATTGAATCGCAAAACACGGCATTTCAATGAGGCGTTAGCCGTTGAAGTCTTGACTGCTTCACCTGATCGTGTGGAACCCAAGTGTGAATTTTATGATGTTTGCAATGGTTGTTCGATGATGCATTTACAGGAACAAAAACAAATTGACTTTAAATTCAATACGTTAAAGAGCAATTTTCATAAAATGTCTCATGTTGAACCCAAACAGTGGATACCGCCTTTGACTGATTCACATTGGCATTACCGTCGTCGTGCACGATTGAGCGTCAAGTGGGTCGCTGCCAAAGAAAAAGTTTTGGTCGGTTTCAGGGAAAAAAATGGTCGCTTTGTGGCCGATATGAATCATTGCCATGTTTTGGAACAACCATTGGCAAAACTGATTCAACCACTCAGTGAGCTGTTTGCTTCGATGACCATCAAGGCTTTCATTCCACAAGTAGAATGCTCAATGGGAGAACAGGTCAGTTCAATCATCATTCGGCATATGAAACCCTTGTCAGCTGATGACAGACAAAAAGTATTGGATTTTTCACACCAGCATCAGTTACAGGTGTATTTACAATCTAAAGGGCCCAAAACAGTACAAGCGATAGAGGATTATACGGATCCTTTGAATTTCCGCATTGATGGGTATAACCTGAATTATGAATTCCTGCCCAATGATTTCATTCAGGTGAATCGAAACATGAATGAAAAAATGATTGCGCAGGCCTTATACGCGATGGAGCTAAAAGCTGATGATGTGGTGTTGGATTTGTTTTGTGGCTTGGGCAATTTCACCTTGCCGATGTCACAGCAAGCGGCAAAAGTGGTTGGTGTTGAAGGTGATCAACAATTGGTGGAAAGGGCCAGGCATAACGCCAGTTTGAATCAATTGAGTAATGTTCAATTTCATGTGGCAGACTTAACCCATGACCACAGCAAAAGTGAATGGTTTAACGTACCTTACACCAAAGTGTTGATTGATCCTCCACGAAGTGGGGCCTGGGAAATTTTGCCATTGATTGCTCAAACAGCTGCCAAAACCCTGGTTTATGTTTCATGTCATCCTGCCAGTTTGGCGCGTGATACTGATCGTTTGGTGAACGAGTTGGGTTTTACTTTGGAAAAAGCCGGCGTAATGGACATGTTTCCTCACACTTCTCATGTTGAATCCATGGCTATTTTTACTCGAAACTGACTGAACCCATGAAATTATTGGCAATCATTTTGGCTTTTGGTCTTTATCATTACATGGATAAACCGGCTGCCATGCGTTCTTTTGACTGGCTGTTGAAGCTGAATGACTGGATCAAGCAATTTATTCAGGATAATCAAGGCGTATTGGCTTTCACGATTTTATTGCCCTTGCTGTTTTTATGGGTTTTGATAGCGCATATTTTTGCTTTTGCCGATGATTCAATCATTGGGATGCTGGTACAGGTGTTGATTCTTTATTATTGCCTGGGGCCTGAAACAATTGTTGGCATGATAGCAAGCAAAAAAACACATCAGGAACTGGGTCTGCCAGCTGATGCCAAACCACAAGACATTGTGAACAAGTTAACAACTGCCGCATTACATCGATGGTTTGGGGTGTTTTTCTGGTATATTGTATTGAATGTATATGGTGCTTTGGTTTATCGCATGGTTTGTTTTCTGTCACTTCATCACAACGATAAAAACATGCAGACAGTGGCAAACAGGATGTTACGTGTTATAGAATTTCCAGTGACAGTCTTGATGACATTGTCATTGGCATTAGCCAGTGACTTTGACCGGATTTGGCAACATTGTAAACAATATTTAAACGTTGAAACCATTAAGACACTAAACAGTCAATACATGTACAGGTCAATGGACTTTGCAGTTGAGCAATGTGAAATTGAAGAAAGTGATGAAAACAAAGAACAAATCATAGAACTGACCACGTTTAGGGTTTTGAAAAGAATGTTGGTTGTTTGGTTGGTGTTTTCAGCACTGTTGGTAATATTTTCGATAGGTTAAAAGATGAAACATATTTTTAAATTAATGACATGCGTGGTTTTGTTATTGTCAACAACCGCTTACGGCAAATTATATAAATGGGTCGATGAAGATGGCAAAGTACATTACAGTGACAAAATGCCACCAGATCAAATCAAGCATGCACATCAAGAGCTCAATGAGCAAGGTGTGGTCAAAGAAAAAGTGGAACGTGCGTTAACACCTGAAGAACGCAAAGCCAAAGCCGAAGAATTACGCAAACAGCGTGAATTAGAAGAACAAAAAAGGCTGGAAGCTGAGCGGATAGAAAAAGAACGCCTAACCTTATTAAAATCTTATTCAAATGCAGAACAAATCCTACATTTAAAAAATGAACGCATCAGTGCTTTGCACAGAAATATTGAATTGGCAGAAGAAAATTTAACCATTCAACATAAAAATCTGGATGACATGCTCAAAAGGGCTGCGGATAAAGAACGAAGTGGTGAAGTCGTTTCAGAAATGTTTTTGGAGCAAATAGAACAAACAAGAGTTCAAATTGAAAATCAAAAAACATTCATACAGGATAAAAATGCCGAAATCAGCACCACAGAAGAAAAGTATGACTATGAGTACAAGAAGTATCTCGAATATTCGAATGGTGATACTGATGAAGCCGCTAAAACACAATCAAAAAATTTGTAAGGAATACTCTTGGGGCTTACGCTACCGCTCCGAGCTCACGCAGCACACCTCCTTCCCTGGAGGCGTCATTCAAATCTGTTCCCGGCAGATTTGAAAGCGACCACGGCGAGTATGGCTTAAAACCTCGGGCTTACTCTTTCTGATTCGCTTCGCTCACCAACCAAGAGCGCCAGTCGAGCTGCACAGCAGCTCTATAAATATCTTTTAAAATAGTCAAACAAGTTTAATAAAAATTCAGCACCAGTAATTGAAACATTCGTTTTAAATTACTGGTGCCTACTACCTCTCTAAGTTCCTGTCGAGTAAAATACTTGCTTTACCATTACTAACGGGGACACCTATGTCGTCAAAAATCGACAAATTAGATATTTTCAACATCAAATCGCAACTGTCAGAAGAAGAATTGATGGTTCAAGAGTCAATCGGACGCTGGGTAGATGAACGCGTCATACCCATCATTGGTCCGGCATTTGATAACCATGAATTTCCGATGGATTTGATTCCGGAAATGGCCGATTTGGGCTTATTTGGCAGCACCATTCAAGGTTATGACTGTGCTGGTTTGAATTATACGTCTTATGGCCTGATTTGTCAGGAATTGGAGCGTGGTGACAGCGGATTGCGCAGTTTTGCTTCGGTGCAAAGTTCCTTATGTATGTTCCCCATCTATGAGTTTGGTAGTGAAGATCAAAAAAGCAAATGGTTGCCAGCGATGTCCAGGGGTGAAGTCATCGGTTGTTTCGGATTAACAGAGCCACATGCAGGTTCTGATCCTGCCTCCATGAAAACTGTCGCCAAAAAAGACGGTGATGATTGGATCATTAACGGTTCAA
>JAUHXW010000461.1 GCA_030426705.1 Gammaproteobacteria bacterium | reverse complement strand
AAGCTTGCAGACATACATGCCTACTTTTAAAAATTTGACCGATACTTTTTCTTTTTCTATGTTCATGTTTAACCCAAACAATATGTGTTCTATTTATACCCACGTTAAATAATAGCACAGAATAAAGATAAATCTAGTGATGGAGTTCACAAAAAATCGAAAAAAATCCATTAATTTGGGGAAATTTATGTGTTTTGGATTTTTTTTGTTTGAAAGTGCCGCTAACCTGCATGGTTATTGGCTTTACGAAGGGGAGTAAAAGTGATTATATGAACAAGTGGGTTAGATATAAAATATCCGCACCACTTGTTCAAATGCGACCAAACCAGTCTTATGACATGGTTTTGATTTTTGCGTTAAGTCTGCTTTTATGACGAGCGATTTTGTTTTTGTGATACAGTCCTTTTCTGGCTATACTATCAACCACTGGAACCATTTCATTGTACAACTTTTGAGCTTGTTCTTTATCACCACTTTCAATGGCGTTAACCACTTTTTTCATAGATGTACGTGCTTTTGAACGCAGGCTCATGTTATGCTGTCTGTTTTTAGCAGCTTGTCTTACGCGTTTTCTTGCAGATGCTGAATTTGCCAAACCTATTTCTCCTTACTTATAACTTTTTACAAGAATTTTAAAAAACGGCGCATTTTCCCACTAACCAAATGAATAGTCAATACGGACAGGTTATTTATTGAATGAATTTGTTTAAATCAACAGCTGTGGTCAGTTTTTTTACCTTGCTATCAAGGCTGGCTGGTTTTTTACGTGATGCCTTGTTTGCACGATTTTTTGGCGCATCCATCTGGACTGATGCCTTTGTGGTGGCCTTCAAGATTCCTAATTTTATGCGCAGAATTTTTGCTGAAGGGTCTTTTTCTTTGGCTTTTATTCCTGTTTTGAATGAAATCAAAACCACGCAAAGCAGAGACTATTTGCACCAGTTTGTGAATCATGTGTTTGGTAGTCTGTTTGCTGTTTTGCTGGTGGTTTTGGCGGTGATGGAATTAATAGCACCAGGCATTGTTATGGCGTTTGCCCCTGGATTTATGGATGAACAACATGTTTTTGATGAAACGGTTCAGATGTTGCGAATCACCTTGCCGTATTTGTTGTTTATCTCTTTAGTCGCGTTCAGTTCTGGCATTTTGAACAGCTTTGGTAAGTTCGCGGTGGCCGCGGCCACGCCTATTTTGTTGAATGTGGTGCTGATTGTTGCCATGGTGTATTTTCGCCATCAATTTGCAATACCGGTCAAAGTCTTAGCGGTTGGGGTGTTGGTGGCTGGATTGGTGCAACTGGTATTTCAAATTCCTTTTCTGATTAAATTAGGCATCATTCCTAAACCTGTGGTCAAATTTCATGACCCCGAGGTTAAGAAAGTGATGACTTTGATGATTCCAACCTTGATTGGTTCATCAGTGGCGCAAATTAATTTGTTGGTAGATACCCTGTTGGCAACCATGTTGCCTTTGGTGGGCAGTCCCACCTTCTTGTATTATTCTGATCGATTGCTGGAGTTCCCTTTGGGGTT
>JAUHXW010000142.1 GCA_030426705.1 Gammaproteobacteria bacterium | reverse complement strand
TCCACGGTTCGCAAATGTTCGGTTTCACTGGCACACCGATTTTTGAAGAAAATGCTTTGGCCAATGATTTCGGCAAGCGCACCACGGGAATGTTGTTTGGCGAATGTTTACACAAGTACGTCATTACCGATGCCATTCGCGATGACAATGTATTGCCGTTTTCTGTTGAGTACTACAAAACTTTCAAACAAAAAGATAACATCGATGATGAAAAGGTTACGGCCATTGATGAGGCAGAAGTATTTGCTGATGAACAACATTTAACTCACGTGGTCGATTACGTCATCAAAAACCACCACAGAAAGACGCACAACAAAAGTTTCACAGCGATTTTCTGTGTTTCCAGTGTCGATTTGTTGATTCAGTATTATCAATTGTTATTGGATAAAAAAGCCGCTGGCGAACATGATTTGCGCTTGGCCACCATTTATTCTTATCAGGCCAATGAAGAGGACAACGATGCGCAGGGTTTAGGTGCGACCGATGTGGATTATTTAAAAGTGGCCGAACAGGGCGCAAGCTACTCGACCCACAGCCGAGATCACCTGGAACGATTTATTGGAGAATATAACCAGGAGTTCAGCACCAATTTCACCACCAAGGACTCTAAATCATTTTATCAGTACTACAACGACATCGCTAAACGAGTCAAAGCCAAACAAGTCGATGTGCTGTTGGTGGTCAATATGTTTTTGACTGGTTTTGATAGCAAGCCTTTGAATACCTTGTATGTGGATAAGAACCTCAAATATCATGGCTTGATTCAGGCCTATTCCAGAACCAATCGAATTTACAATGAGCTGAAATCACAAGGTAACATCGTTTGTTTCAGAAATTTAAAACAAGCCACTGACGATGCGATTCGTTTGTTTTCCAATTTGGACAACAAAGATGAAATCATCATTCCGCCTTATGAGGATTATTTACAGAAATTCGAAGCGGCTTGTCAGGTTCTGTTGGCATTGGTGCCGACAGTGGACAGTGTGAATGAGTTGCAAACTGAAGAAGATGAATTTGCTTTTGTTAAAGCCTTTCGTGACCTGATGCGGGTCAAGAACATTTTGGCGAGTTATACGGATTTTGATTTTAACGATTTACCCATCAACGAGCAGACTTTTGAGGATTACAAAAGCAAGTATTTGGATCTGTATGACAAAACCCACCGGCAAGCTGAAGCTGAAAAGGTTTCGATTCTTGATGACATAGATTTTGAGCTGGAGTTAATCCATCGTGATGAGGTGAATGTCACTTACATCATTAACCTGCTCAAAGGGCTGAAAGACATGCCTGAACAGGAGCAAGACGCACAAAAAGAAAAAATCATGGATGCCATGATGAGTGAATTGGAACTGCGCAGCAAGCGTGAACTGATTGAAAAATTTATCAATAAACATTTGCCAATGATTCCAGATGCAGAATCGGTCCCAGGTGCCTTTGAAGCCTTTTGGGAAGCTGAAAAACAACGCGCCATCAAGGTATTTTCCGAAACCGAACAACTGGACGCGGATAAATTGGAATCAGTTATTGGCGATTTCCTCTACACCCAACGTGAACCACTGCGAGATGATGTCATCAGCATGATGAAAGTCCGCCCCAAACTCAGCGAAAGAAAAACCACCGCACAACGCCTGATTCAAAAAGTCACTGATTATGTAGATACTTTTATTAATGGGATGGGTGGGGTTTGATGAAATTATGAGCTTGTAACAAAGCCAGGAAAGGTATTGCATTTTTGCAATCAATGGGGTTGGAACTTGATTAAACATTAATCAAATATGCCAATCAGACGGTTTACAATGTGCCAATTGGACGGTATGATGTATGCCAATTGGACGGTGGTTAATTGATGGCGTTTTTAACACGACAAATTGAAAATAATTTAAGGTTGGCTTTGGCGGATACCCCGGTGGTGTGTCTGCTTGGAGCACGACAGGTGGGGAAAACTACGCTGGCGAGAAAGATAGAGCCACAACGAGCCTATATTAATTTCGATGATGAACAGGTGTTGCAGGTGGCGCAAGCTGATCCAATCGGGTTTGTGAATGGTTTGCCTGAACGCGTGACATTGGATGAAATACAACGAGTGCCAGAATTATTACCGGTGATTAAATCGGTTGTTGATCAGGCGCGTTTAACAGGTGATTCGTCTTTTGGGCGGTTTTTACTGACAGGTTCGGCGAATTTATTATTACTCCCTCAGGTTTCGGAGTCTTTGGCCGGGCGGATGGAAATCATATTTCTACAGCCTTTGACTGAATGGGAAAAGCAAGCCAGTGCATCACAAAGTAAACATTTCTTATTGGCTCAAATCGTTAATCAAACCATCAAAACTCATATAGGTAAAGCGGATGGTAAAGCTGATGCGCTGGCTCTCGCAGTCTGCCAGGGTGGCTATCCTGAGCCGATTGCAAGAAGTCAATCACGCGCCAATCGATGGTTTAGGCAGTACATTTCTGCTATTCTGGAAAAGGATGTTAAGGACATTGCAGGGATACATGATGAACGAGAGTTGAAAAGGTTGTTAGATTTATTGTGCTTTCGAACAGCGAATTTATTGAATAAAAGTGCATTAGCCGGTGAGTTGCGTATAGAAAGACGAACGGTCGATCGTTACTTAGCGGTGTTAGAAAAGTTGTTTTTGATTCAGCAGTTATTACCCTGGCATCGCAATGAAGCTAAGCGTTTAATCAAGACTCCTAAGGTGCATGTGTGTGATTCAGGCTTGGTGTGTGCTATGCGTGGTTTAAAAGCGGATCATTGGCAGAAAAAAAGCACTGAGTTTGGTCATGTACTTGAGAGTTTTGTTGTGCAACAGTTAATGACGCAGGCCAGTTGGATGGATGAAGCTTTGCGCTTTTACCATTACCGCGACAAGGATCAAGTCGAGGTGGATTTGGTGATTGAGAACGGTGCTGATGTTTGGGGTGTTGAGATTAAACGCGCTGCCAAGGTCAGCTTGTCAGATGCCAAGGGTTTACAGCGACTTAGAACGCAATCAGGTAAGAACTTTGTCGGAGGTGTTTTGTTATACAATGGAAATGCAGTAATCCCTTTGGATGATTTGAAACAGCTTTATGCTGTACCAATAAGCTATTTGTGGAAAGCCAGCTAAGGTGGGTTAGGCCAACCTCAGCAATCAGTCATTTGAAGTATTGATGGGCAGAGGCCATCCTTGTATCATTCATAGTTAAAAGTGGACTGGAAAAGTTTAAAAATCAACGTCTCTGACCCCATTGATTGGATTGATTGATTGGATTGAACGTCTCTGACCCCATTGATTGCTGCCCTAGATTTGTATGTTTATTTACATCATTGTCAAACTGGTGTAATATTGCACCACGTTATCTGAGTGACGATTATGACAAGACAAAGCGTATCATTTACTGAACCTAATAATGATTGGATACAAGCGAAAGTTGACAGCAAGGAATACAAGAATAAAAGTGAGCTGATTAATGAGTTGGTTCGTCAGGCCAGGCTAAAGCAAGAAAAGCTTGAGTTTATTCAAGCTAAATTAGCTCAAGCAGAACAAAAAGGATTTGTTTCCCAGAGTAAGGATGAATTGTTAGCGGAGATCAAACAAGGTTTGAATCTTGGGTAAGAAATACAAATTAAGCCAACAAGTCAAAGAAGATTTGCAGGCTATATACGAATATGGTTTGTTTCGTTGGGGTGAGGCGCAGGCTGATCTTTATTTTTCGGCTTTTTTTGCATCATTCATAAAAATTTCTGAACAACCCGAAGCCTATCCAAAAGTGGATCACATCAAAAAAGGTTATCGACGCTGTGTCTGTGGTGTTGACAGCATTTTTTTTCGGGAAGTGAATGGTCAAATTGAAATCATGACTATTATTGGCAATCAGGATTTAGCTGATTTGTAAACAGCTTTGTTCATTTGCAGTCATGAAAAGCCAGGTAGGGTGGGCTCAGCCCACCACAACAGTCAGTTGTTTGATTTGCTTTTTATGGACAAAGTCCATTACACACCCCTTGCCCCTCTCGAGAGGGTAGAAAGGATAAAAAACACACCCCTTGGCCCTCTCGAGAGGGGAGAAAGGATAAAAAAAACACACCCCTAACCTCGGCAACTGATCTTGCGTCCCCTTAAAGCGCCTACTTTTGATGCCCTAACTGTGCCTACATCCGTGTAGGGGCCTCTAGAGAAGGGAGATGCTAAAAAAAAGGCCACTATTCAGCGGCCTAAAAGTTTAGTATTGGATTTTGAAGAGTTTAAGGAGCTTTTCAAGCCAGCTTCCTTTGACCTTTTGTGGCTGGTCTGTTGGATAGGGTTTGAAGGGCTCTAAACTCTCTTCAATACTTATTTTGGGGGAGGTTTTAATATTCATAAATCACCATAATGGTTACTTACAACATCCCATTTTATGAAATAGATTAGAGTAAACAATCGAATTTGTAAAAGAATAAGAAATTTGGATATTGGATTACACGTATTTCCTGCTTTGATGTGGTTTTGGTGTTGGCGAGCTGCTGGCGGTGCTTCAGGGTAGATCGCTTCGACTTAGCCCAGGCTACCCGCTCTTGCTTTGCAATTCATCTTGCCACTCAGTGAACGATTGTCAATGCCGGCGAGCCATCGAGGATCAATTTTGTGTGGGGTTTCGGGTACAATCTTGGTATGAAAAAGATTTCGTTCAAGTGGGTTGTTCGTTGGTTTTTATTATCTGTTGTTGTGGGCTGGGTGAGTTTGGGTGTTTATCACAGTTACAAAACCTTACCAACTGGTATCAGCATGGTTTCGTCTCCTGTGCCAGTTTCTTCAGTGCGTTTTCTGGCGGATTACACTTGGGTCGATGAGCAAGGTGTGCGCCGTAGTGAACAACAGATTTTTGATCGCATCATAGAATTAATCGGTCAAGCTGAGCGACTGGTGGTGTTGGACATGTTTTTGTTCAATGATTTTGCGGGTGATTCCAGTGTGGTTGCGACTGACCCGAATATGCGACCATTGTCTGAGGAGGTGGCTCAAGCGCTTGTTCTGCGAAAAAAGCAGGTGCCTGATTTATGGGTGGTGGTGATAACTGATCCCATTAATCACTTGTACGGTGGTGTGGTATCGGCAAGGTTCGAAGCCATGCAACAGTTAGGAATTGAGCTGGTCATAACTGACCTTAACCGCATGCGCGATTCCAATCCTACCTGGTCGGGACTGTGGCGTTTGTGTTGTCAGTGGTTGGGCAATTCGAGTGATGGTGGTTGGTTGCCTCATCCAGTTGGTGAGGGGAAAGTGTCATTGCGCACCTGGCTCAGGTTGCTTAATTTTAAAGCCAACCATCGCAAGATGCTGGTGGTCGATTCGGGTGATGGTCTGATTGGCTTGGTCACATCAGCGAATCCACATGATGCCAGCAGTGCTCATGGAAATGTGGCGCTTGAGTTTATGGGAGCTGCTGTTAAGCATTTATTGGCTTCAGAACAAGCGGTGTTGGGGTTTTCTTTGGCAGAACACAAGCCATTGGCGGTTTCGGATGCAGGAAATAAGACGCCGGCAGATAATGCAACTTTACAAATTCTGACTGAAAGTAAAATCCGTGATCACGTGATGACAACGCTTGAACAAAGCAAATCAGGTGACCGCATTGATCTTTCTATGTTTTATTTATCACATCGTGGAATCATTGAAGCCATGGTCAAAGCGCACCATAATGGCGTCATGCTGCGGGTGTTACTAGATCCCAACGAAGATGCATTTGGCAAAAAGAAAAATGGCATCCCCAACCGACAAGTTGCCTGGGAGTTACATCAAGCAGGGATCCCTTTGCGCTGGTGTGATACCCATGGTGAGCAATGTCACAGTAAACTGATGTTGACGCGCAGGTCACAAGGTCCCAGTGAGTTATTGCTTGGCTCGGCTAATTTCACCCGCCGCAATTTGGATGATTTGAATCTTGAAACCAATGTGCTGTTGGTTGCTGATCCGCAAGAAGCGGCCATAGCCGCTGCTGCGGCTTTTTTTGAGTTGTATTGGCACAACGGTCCTGACCAACTTTTTAGTCAGCCATATGAGTATTATGCTGATGAAAGTCGTCTGCGTTATTGGCGTTATCGGATTATGGAAGCGACGGGTTTGTCGACTTTCTGATGGTCTATTACTTAGCTTTGACCAATTAAATACGCCACCACAATCGCCAGGCAGATGATGGTGAGCCAGCTGTACATGATGATTTTCCAGAGCAGGGAGACGCCTTTGAGTTCCATAAATTCGCGGATAATCAGGATGCTTTTGATGAAGGCTGTGCCCATCAGGAACAGCATGATGCCGGAACCGCTGGCTTGAATGTGGCCGAGGAAATAGGTTGATAGGGTCAACAGAATCAGCAGTGCCCAGATGGTGTGGATGTTGTACAAATTTTTCATGTAATCACCTGATGATGTATATCAATGGAAACAAAATAATCCAGACCAAATCAACCATGTGCCAGTAAGCGCCAGCACTTTCCAGGCCGATGCGGTTGTTGGCGTGGATGTGACCCCTTTGGGTTTTATAGGCAACCAGCAATAATATCAGCACGCCAAGCACCACATGAAAATAATGAAACATGGTTAAGGCCAGGTAAAACATGTAGAAGGTATTGGTGCTGAGGTCGATGCCGGCGGCAAATTTTTCATTGAATTCCAAACTTTTAATCAGAATAAACAAAGCACCACAAACCACTGCGCCATAAAGTAGATTAGCGCCACGTTTGTTCAGTGAGTTTTTGATGTCTTGGATGGCCATGACCACGAAATAGCTGGCGGTGATCAGTAGAATGGTGTTGATGACGCCGGTTTCTTTGTTCAGTGTCAATTGGTATTGATTGAACATTTCGAGGTTTTTGATCCGAACCACCGCGTAGGCGACAAAAAAGATGCCGAATACCAGTAATTCAGCGAAGATGATGCACCAAATGGCCAAGTCACCTGGTAATATTTTGACTTCTTTTTTCATGTGATTGTGTGTGAGTATTTTGGGACAATTATAGGTGGTTTTGAATGAATCGCCTTTGATTCACATCAATATTTGGTTGGTTAGGTTTTGGTGGTCTCTAATAATAATGATGTGGATTATTTCGAGCTTTTGCCGGCGGTTCATGTTAATCTTTTTTTTAACACACCCCTCGGTCCCCTCTCAAGAGGGGGGGGGGATGAGGTTTTGGTTAATACTTATTATCGTTTTTTTCGGCGGCGTTTTTTGTATTGTTGTCTGATGTCGTGGTCTTTGTGGTGATCAATAATTTCATCGAGCTTTAGGCCGATTTTTGAGCAGACTCTGATTTGTTCCAACGCTGGCCAGGTGGCTCGTTCTCCTT
>JAUHXW010000141.1 GCA_030426705.1 Gammaproteobacteria bacterium | reverse complement strand
AGATGGTTTTGGCCTTGACCAAATCCTGTTGCCTTGTCAGGTTTTTTTGCAGGTAATCCAATTGGCTTTGCGCCCGGTTAATCAGAGCTTCCTGTTCTGCCTGTTGCAAAGTCAATGCTGTGGTATCCATTTTTACAATGACATCACCTGGAACCAATGCAGTTCCAGGCTCAGCAATGTAAGCTATCTGACCGGTCACAGCTGCAGTAATTTGTATGGCATTCTGACTGTATACATTGCCGGTTATCGGCATGGTTGGTACCACTTCTGTTTTCTTTACAGTATCGATCACCACTGGTGTAGCTGGCGGCCCATCTGCTGGTTGTGCAGACAAACTAAAGGAAGCAATTAATAACAAAATGGCTTTGATTTTCATGCGTTAACTCCATCTTTTTGTGGTTCAGGAATGACTGGCTTTTCCTGTATAGCAAATTTTCTCTTGAAAAACTGATTGAGCTTAAAAACCCAATCCCCTTCTTGGCCTAATTGCAACAAACTGGGCATCAAAAACAGGGTAAACATCAAACTGAACACCATGCCGCCAATAATCACAGTCGCCAAACCGCGATAAATATCTGAACCAACCCCGGGAATCACCAACAACGGCAGCATGCCAAATATACTGGTTAAAGTACTCATATAAACCGGACGGGCCCTGACCCTGACTGCCTGTTTTACAGCTTCAAATCGAGATAATCCCTGGTTTTCACCTTCACGGGTTTGACTGACCAACAGGATGGCATTATTCACCACCAAGCCCAATAGAATGATAAAACCAATCATGGTCAGCATGTCCAGCGACTGATATGAAACCAGATTCAATAACTTCAATGCCAACAACCCACCTGCTAACGCCAACGGCATCACCGCCAGCACCAGCAATGAATCTTTCATCGATTTGAATATCGCAGCCATCATCAAGAACAATATCAAAATGGCTAACAGGAAATTCTTCAACATATCCCCCAAAGCTGATTCTAATCGATCGGCACTGCCTTTGTATTGAATGGCTGCGCCTTCAGGCAAGACTTCGCGCATTTGTGGTCCAGCCACATCACGCAACGTATCCAAAGCCTCCTCTACTGTCATGTGAGCGGCTGGTAAAACCATGATACTGATGGTTTTTTGTCCATCGACCCTTTGGATTCGGCTGGGCCCTACAGTCCGCTGAATCGTTGCCAATGAGCCTATGGTTTGCGCACCTGCCAACGGTGTGGCTATCGGCATGGCTGCCAGTTGATCTGGATTTTGCCAGGCTTCAGACCGCAATATCATGTTATAACGGTTGTTACCATCAAAATATTCACCCACAAACAAACCGCCGGTAAATGAACGGATGGCACTGGCCAAAGCCCTGGATGTCAAACCCACTTCACTGATGCGGTGTTCGTTCGGAATGATTTGCAATTCAGGCTCGGAAAGCGACAGTCCCGACATAGGCCGCACCATAGCTCCTGGTAAGGTTTGTTGCAAAATAGGCATACTTGCCCTTGCTGCCTGCATCAACCCAGAAATATCAGACCCTTGTAAATTGATGGTGATGGAACGGCCGCCATTGTTCCCCACACCCAACAAGGATGCCCGGCTGGGAAATGCGGTGGTATCAGGAATGCCTTTGAGTAAATCACCACTGAGCATTTCAACAAACAACTCGGTGTCCTCAGGATTCAAGGGATAAAGATACAAAATACTGTTGGTACCAAACATCGACAAGTTATAGCCTTTGATATATGGCTCCTGCTCATGCTCCATAAACGGACGTAAGCGATCAACTATGACTTTACCAATTTCATTTTCATAGACCGCTGTGGTCACACCAGGAGGCGCATTAAAAAACACCTGCACAGCATCGGCTTTGGCTGGCGGCAGGAAATCTGCTTTGGGCATCAACAGCACAACAATGGCCAGTGACATGGCCATCAAACCACCAATCCAGACATGTCTTTTGAATGAGCTGTTGGTCCATTTCATCACCCAATTGGTGATTTTTTGCCACCAATGCGCACAAGGATCTTTTTGCTCAGTTTTCTTTAACCACAAGCGACTGGCCACCGGCACGATGGTGATGGCAGCCAACAGCGAGGCCACCACACTGACAGAAAGTGTGATGGCCAGGTCGGAGAACATCTGCCCTTCCATGCCTTCAAGGAATAATATGGGTAAGAAAATAGCTATAGTGGTCACAGTAGATGCAAACAACGCCCCTTGAACCTGTTGCGTGCCTTTCAGAACAGCTTCAGGCAAAGCCATACCATTTTGACGATAACGCACAATGTTTTCCTGCACAATGATGGCGGCGTCGAGAATCAAACCAACAGCAAAAGCCAAACCTGCCAGAGAGATGACATTCAAAGACAAATCAAAAACTTTCAAGGCCATAAATGAAACCAGTAGCGACACTGGAATCGAAGTGGCAATGATCAAAGTCGATCTTCGGTCCCTTAAAAAGAAAAACAACACACCAATAGATAGCATGACTCCCAAACCCAGGTTGTTTTTCACCAAATCAATTGCGCGTCTGATATAAACCGAAGAATCATAACTCAACTCGATGATCAAACCCGCTTCATCCAAAGGCCCTTCATTCAATTCTTTAAGGGCCACATTGACTTCGTCCAGGATAGCTACGGTGTTTGAATCTGTGCCACTTTGCAAAGTGATGTAATAAGAAGGATACCCATTTCTCCGGTTCATGCCAAAGCCATCTATTGGGACTTTTTCTACCGTTGCTATTTCATTCAAATGAATGGGACGGCCTTCTACCCAAGCGACAATCATTGAACCCAATTGATCCAAATCATGTTGTCCGAGAAAACGCACTGTATATTGGCGCCTGCCGACATCAGCAAAACCAGCAGACACATCATTGGCCGCAGCAATCGATTGCGAAATGCTGTTGATGGGCACACCCAAAGCCGCCGCTTGATAAGGGTCAAAATTGATTCGCACCTCAAATGGACGGCGGCTGTTCATGTTGACACGACTGACACCGGGAATCCTGGCCAGCCTAGGTTCTATCACTTCATCGAACACATATTCATATTTTTCCGAAGTGTAATCAGCGTCCAGGTTATCTTTTTGCGTGTAAACCTGAATAGATGCCACATTGGGTTGACCTTGTCCACCCACGGCCACAAACGGCTCACCGGCATCAACCGGTAATGGCGGTGCCTGATTGAGGTTATTGATGACATTTATAAAGGCTTGTTGTAAATCGGTGTCTTGTTCAAAGGTTAACGTGGTGTTGGTAAAACCACGATTGATGTTGCTGGTGATTTCTTTCAAGCCAGGTGTGCGACGCAAAATGGTTTCCTGAGGTTCAATGATGTTGGATTCCATTTCGGCAGGAGCTGCTGCACGCCAATTATTGAATATTGAAATTTGTGGTTGGGATAAATTGGGTAAGAGTTGGATGGGACGATCTTTGATGGCCAAATAGCCGAACAAAGTAACCAATGCCAAAATAACTGCCATACTGGCAGGATTCTTTAAACTGATTTGAGTTAGGTTCATACAACAGCACCAATTTTTTCATGCCAGTTTATCAGCCGTTTGCATGGCAACAATGTGCCATAAGACCCAATTTACGAAAAACACTGTAGGCCAAAAGTCATGGTATGCAAACAAAAGCACAAGTTTGTGTTTTATACTACCCACTGAATAAAAATAAACACACCAAATCATGGAAATCAAAGTCAATTACCTCGACAACCTGCGTTTAGAAGCGCTTTTTGATGATTTTAAAGTCATTGCCGACCAACCGATTCGTTACAAGGGTGACGGTTCAGCACCAGGTCCATTTGATTACTTTCTGGCCTCTTCGGCTTTGTGCGCAGCTTATTTCGTTAAGGTGTATTGCAATGCACGAGATATTTCTACCGACAACATTCGCTTGTCGCAAAACAACATTGTTGATCCTGAAAACCGTTATAACCAAATATTCAAAATTCAGGTGGAATTGCCAGAGGACATTTCAGACAAAGACCGGCAAGGTATTTTGCGCTCAATCGACCGTTGTACTGTAAAAAAAGTGGTGCAAACCGGGCCGGATTTTCAAATTGAAGTGGTTGAGAATCTGGATGAAGATGCCAATGCCATGTTGACTGTGGATGCCGACACTGAACAACAGACTTATATTAAAGGCAAGGATTTGCCTTTGGAACAAACCATCAGGAACATGACCCAACTCCTGGCAGATTTGGGCATCAAGATTGAAGTCGCTTCGTGGCGAAATATCGTGCCCAATGTTTGGTCATTGAACATAAGGGATGCGGCATCTCCCATGTGCTTCACCAATGGTAAGGGCAGCACCAAGGAAAGTGCCTTGTGCTCAGCATTGGGTGAATACATCGAGCGCTTAAGCTGTAACTTTTTTTATAACGATCAATATTTTGGCCCAGAAATAGCCAACAGTGAATTTGTGCATTACCCCAATGAAAAATGGTTCAAACTGACTGCAGATGATGCTTTGCCTGATGACATACTCGATGAACATTGTTTAGGCATTTATAATGCCGATGGCGAATTAAAAGGCTCACATTTGATTGACACAAATTCTGGGTTGATTGAACGCGGTATTTGTTGCATTCCCTATACCAGGCAGTCCGATAGACAAACCGTGTATTTTCCATCCAATTTGATTGAAAATGTTTTTCTAAGCAATGGCATGAGTGCCGGTAACACGCTGACTGAGGCCAAAGTGCAATGTTTGTCAGAAATTTTTGAAAGAGCGGTTAAAAAGCAAATCATTGAACAGGAAATTGTGTTGCCTGATGTGCCTCCAGAGATACTGCAACAATACCCCAGCATTTTGGCAGGCATAGAAGCGTTGGAACAACAAGGATTTCCATTGGTTATCAAAGATGCATCATTAGGTGGGCGCTTCCCGGTGATGTGTGTGACCCTGATGAACCCCAAAACAGGTGGTGTGTTTGCCTCATTTGGTGCCCATCCCAGTTTTGAAGTGGCTTTGGAACGCAGTTTGACCGAGTTGTTACAAGGTCGCAGCTTTGAAGGCTTGAATGATGTGCCACTGCCTACTTTTAATTCTTTGGCTGTTCAGGAACCCGAGAACTTTGTTGAACATTTTATCGACTCAACAGGTGTGATTTCATGGCGGTTTTTCAGTGCCAAAAGTGACTATGATTTCCATCATTGGGATTTTACGGGCAACACAGAACAAGAATGTGACTTTCTGATGAGTTTGTTACAGCAGCTGGGCCATGAGGTTTATGTAGCTGTGTTTGACCAATTGGGAGCCGCGGCCTGCCGCATTTTGGTGCCTGGCTATTCAGAAGTGTATCCGGTTGAGGATTTGATTTGGGACAACACCAACAAAGCACTTGATTACCGCCAAGATATTCTGAATCTGCATCGCCTCGATGATGACCAGCTCATAGACCTGATTGAAAGACTTGAGGAAAGCCAATTGGACAACCACACCGAAATCATCACTTTGATTGGCATTGAGTTTGATGAAAACACGGTTTGGGGCCAACTGACCATTCTTGAATTAAAAATCCTGATATATCTGGCATTGGGCGAACATGAAGATGCGCTTGATTTGGTCGAAGAATTTCTGCAATACAACATCAACACCCGGGAACGTAATTTATTTTATCAAGCCATCCAAGCAGTACTCGAAATCACTTTAGATGAGTCATTACATATAGCTGATTTTGAACATAATTTAAGCCGAATGTTCGGTAAAGAAACCATCAATAATGTCATCGGCTCTGTGGGTGGCACAGTCAGGTTTCATGGTTTAACTGAAACCAATATTAATCTAGAGGGCCTGGATAAACATCAAAGATTATTAAACAGTTACCGAAAAATACATACTGAAAGGGCACAAAAATCCGAACTTTGCTGATTGATTTAGCCAATAATAACTGCCTGGTTTATGATATAATTATTGAGGGAACAAGGGGAAAACCATGCAACATGTTCATGTAACCGTTGAAATTAATAGAAGTCTGCCGGAAACATTTGCTGCAGTATCCGACCATCGGAATTTTTTAACTGGTGGTGGCTTGGTTTGCCATTTGATTAGGGAAGGCAAAGAACATAGAAATGGCATTGGTGCAGTCCGCACAGTCCGCAGCAAAAAATATACCTTTACTGAAGAAATCAATGAATTTGTAATCAACAAAAGTTTTGACTACCTGATTACCGACATCAAACCCAAAGTTCCTGTCATTCACCACAATGGTTGGTTAGAATTCACAGAAATTGACAGCAATAAAACCCGCGTAGACTGGCAATCTCATTTCACCGTCACTACACCTGTTATAGGCTCAATCATTGGCTGGTTCGCAAAGAAACAACTAGAAAAAACATTTACACAACGTTTAAATCACTTGAACCATTAGCTATATTTTCAGTTTCCCAAGAGACTCAACTGTGCCATAATAAAGTATCAGTTAAATCGTGCGGGACTGTATTTGAATTCGACCAAATCATTAATTCACTGTTTATTTATAATTTTTATGTGCCTGGCACCCTTGATTTCGCATGCCCAGTCAGCGAGAAAATCGACAGGTAACGAATTGATTTTCAGCAATGTTGGTTTTTTTACCATTCTTATTTTGCTGATTTTGGTGATTGTGTTTCTGATAATTCGCATTAAACAGATAACCAAGCAACTGTCTACTCAACAACAGCAATTGGAAAAGCTTAGCCGCATCGATGACCAAACACAGCTGTTCAATAAATGGTACTTTCTTAAGCGTCTGTATGAAGATTTTGAACTTTACCTGAGAAATCCACAAACTGAAGCTGTTTTATTGATGATTGATTTGGATCACTTTAAAAACATTAATGAGACTTACGGTCATGCGTCAGGTGACTTGGTGCTGGAAATAGTGGCTCGCATCATCACCCAGCGTACGAGAAAAACAGACTTATGTGCACGTTATGGTGGCAAAGAGTTTTTGTTGTTACTAAGAAACACCAATGCTGACAATGCATTTAAACTTGCTGAAGAATTGCGGGCAGACATACAAGCTACAAAAATTCAACTCGCTGATGAAAACATTAACATAACATGTAGCATTGGTATCGCTGCGTACAACAAACAACTACAAACTTGTCACGACTGGATACAATATGCAGATAAAGCCATGCATTTATCCAAACGCAAAGGCAGAAATCGCAGCACCGTCCACCAAGCAGACTGACAGAAACAACATTTCCTGAATGAACCAAACCATGCAAGTCATTGAAATCAACAGAGAACCCGTAGAGTTATACAAAATTCTGAAATTTGAAGGATTAGTAGGTACTGGTGGTGAAGCCAAAATAGTTATTGATGAGGGTCTGGT
>JAUHXW010000140.1 GCA_030426705.1 Gammaproteobacteria bacterium | reverse complement strand
GTGGATGCACTTCAGTGATGTTCACTTGTGTGATTTGAATGCCGGTTTTGTAATCATTCAGCATGGTTTGGATTTCTTCACGAGCCTGTTGGTTAACAGCGGTCCGGTTTTCATTGATGATGAAGTCCAAAGTACGCGTACCAGCGACTTGTCGCATCACACTTTCAGATACTTGTCTGACGGTGTTTTGTGGGCTGGCAACACTGAACAGATAATCGTTAACACGCTCTTCATCAATGCGATACTGAATTGAATAATCTATTTCAATCAGGTTCTTATCCTCGGTCAACATTTGGCCACTGTTGTCTTCCTGTCGTATGGTTTCAACATTAACCCGGTAAACCTGAGCAAAAGGTCGCGGCAAAGTGAAACGCAAACCGGGTTGCATGGTATGTGAGTATTCACCAAAAACCAAAACCACACCGCGTTCAGCTTGTTCTATTTGATAAGCAGAACTGTAGATACCAAGTCCCAACAAACCAAGCAGTAAAATCACCATCGGCGCTTGGCTATTGTTAGAACTGCCACCAGAGCCCTTGCCAAAACCCAAAGCGCTCTTTATGGATTTGAAAAAATCACTGATGATTTGATCCATATCAGGTGGTTTATTACCATTGGGCTTGTTGTTGTTTGGTCGGTTATTTCCCGAATTTTGGTTGCCAGGTTCATTCCAGGGCATACATCATCTCCAGTTACTTACCAGTCTTGTGGGTTTGCTGTTGTTTCTATGTCATTGTCTGCCAATAATTGTTGCACAAAGTTACCGGCATTGTCGTTGCTTTTGGCCAATTGTCGCCATTTTTCCAGAGGTAATTCTACCTCAAGTTGCCATTGGCCTGAATCATCTATTTGCTCTTCACGAATGGCATCCAACTGATAAAATTGGGCGCGCAAACGGGCTTGGTCCATTGGCAGGACGAATTTCAGACTTAAATGGGTACGATGCAAGCGTTCTTCAATGGTTTTTATCAATAAATCGATACCCAGCTTCTGGTGTGCGGAAATCCATACCTTGTCCGGAGAATCAGACTGACTGGCTTGTGCTTCAGGCGGATGACCCGACTGATCGATTTTGTTGAATATTTCAATGGTGGGCACACCCTCAATATTCAGTTCATCAAACACTTTGTAAACCTCTTTCATGTGATCCCGGTGTTCAGGATTGCTGTCATCAATCACATGTAACAACAAATCAGCATCAATGGCTTCTTGTAAAGTGGCTCGAAAAGCCGCCACCAATTCATGGGGTAAATCCCGCACAAAACCAACCGTATCGCTGATCACCGCATTACAACCCGGAATGGCCGTGAATTGACGCACTGTTGGATCCAGTGTGGCAAACAATTGATCCTTGGCGTACACGCCGGCATCAGTGAGCAAGTTAAACAAAGTGGACTTACCGGCATTGGTATAGCCGACCAAGGCCAACATTCGTGTGCCGGATTTCTTGCGTTGCTTACGTCCTTGTTCACGCTGGCGCATGACTTTGTCCAGTTTGGCTTTCAGCGACTTAACCCGCGCATTGAGCAAACGGCGGTCAGTTTCCAATTGGGTTTCGCCGGGTCCGCGCATGCCTATACCGCCTTTTTGTCGTTCCAGGTGAGTCCAGCCACGAACCAATCGGGTGGACATGTGTTTCAATTGTGCCAGTTCTACTTGCAACTTGCCTTCATAAGAGCGCGCTCGCTGAGCAAAAATATCGAGAATCAGGGTGCGGCGATCCAAAACCCGGGCTTTGACAAAGGCTTCAAGATTTCGTTCTTGTACCGGGCTTAAAGCGGCATCAACAATCACCACATCGGCTTCATGGACTTCGACCGCATGCTTGATTTCTTCGGCCTTACCGGTGCCGACATAATACTTGGGATCAATCGTTTGTTTGGTGCTGGTAACCACTGCAAAAATCTCTGCGCCAGCCGTGGTAACCAACTCGCGAAACTCTTCAATGCGGTCAGGCTGTTCACCGCGCAAATCCCGTTGCATCGGTGTAGGGCACAATAAAACAGCCCGATCTCCACGTTCAGAACGATCAAACAAAAGTTAAACCCTCCTTACCTTTTACTGAATTACTCAACATCGTCATTGTCGGGCTTGACCCGACAATCCATTGTGCAAAGGATATGAATGTAACTTTAAGCATATCTTGAAGATTGAAAGAAGGTTCTGTTTATAATGGCCAAAGAAAAAGCAGCTTCAAACACTGAAGCTGCTTTAGATGGGGTCTGTAACCGTTTCGAATTCAGTCGCCGTCTTCCTGTTGAATTTTATACGTGCTGACATTTTTAGCCGGAACAATGGTTGAAATGGCATGTTTGTAAACCAACTGATTGGTGGTGTTGTTCAACACGATTACAAACTGGTCAAACGATTCAACCGTACCCTGTAATTTAATTCCATTCATCAGAAAAACCGAAACCGGAATGCGATCCTTGCGCAAAGCATTCAAAAATGGATCCTGTAAAGTTTGTGATTTAGACATCGTGGTCACCTTTATTATTATTGTTTGTGCTGATTTTATCACATCAGAATCAAATGTAGTTCAAATATCCTCCGCAACACCTCGTCTTCGCTGTTGGTGACATTTCTCATGATTTGATTATTCAATCAAATTTACCTATTTGTATACAATCAATGAGGTTGTTGTTATCATTTTGAATTTTAAGTCAAATGCAGGAAGAAACTTGAGAAAAATAACCACTTTACTTTTGATATCAACTGTTGCTTTGGTATTGATTTCAATAAGTAATTATTTTCTAAATAAGCAGTTTTATGCGCAAAGCTACACCATTTATGATGTCGTTTTAGGCAATTTAGGCTTGCTGATTCTTTGCTATTGGTTAGCGGGTCTCATTAATTATAAGAAAAATAAACTTTTGTTTGTATTGCTATTTTCTTTCTTATATGCCTTGTTTTTTGTAGCGCTCAGTGAATTTTTGATTTACAAGTATTCTGGGGTCGCTTTTGTAGAACAATCTTTTTTACATTTTGAGTTACAGGCATTAATAGTAGGCTTTACTATAAATCCGTTTCAATACATCGTGGTGGTACTTGCAATAGCGGTTTTCAGTGTTTTATTTATTAAGAAAATTCCACCCAAGCAACCATCTAAGACGGCTGCATCATTTTTACTTTCGGCTTCGTTGATAGTTTTATTTTTCGCGTATGGAACATCTATCGGAAGATTGGTGATTAACTATAATGAATACTTATC
The DNA here is from genome assembly GCA_030426705.1 of Gammaproteobacteria bacterium. Classification (GTDB taxonomy): domain Bacteria; phylum Pseudomonadota; class Gammaproteobacteria; order Xanthomonadales; family Marinicellaceae; genus Marinicella. Next base: position 4,162 of record JAUHXW010000140.1, on the reverse strand, counting down.
ATCACAAAATCTGATCAAGTTAAAGTCACAAGACATATTGCCTTACAGATCGTTTGGTATACAACCAGTGAAGAGTAACGATTTTTTACAGGTTGAAAATCCAGCAATCAAAAAAAATCTAATCATTATTTATCTAGAATCTTTCAGCAGGTTTTTTGTAAATAATGAGAAATACCCTGAAATAACACCTGAAATAAAAAAAATCATTGATGAAAATGGAGAGTTTGACAATTACCATTCTACGGCAAAATTTACCATGCAGGGACTTATATCCAGCTTGTGTGGTTTAGCCCCTAAACTAACAGCAGGGAATAATATTGGTGAAGATTTGTTGCCATATGCAAACTTACCTTGTTTATCTGATATCTTACATGAGTCTGGATACCACCAAGAATTCATTGGGGGAGCAAGAAAAAATTTTTCTAACAAAGAAGCTTTTTTAAAAGCTAAACAGTTTGATCGGGTTTGGGGATGGACAGACTATAACAAGCCCTCAAATTATCAAACCAATGATTGGGGCTTACAGGACAGCGATTTATTTGACTTTGCAGTAGAAAGAATCATTCATTTGAGCCAGTTGAAAAAACCATTTCATGTTTCGGTTTTGACTTTGGCTACACATTTAGATGGAAACCCTGATCCAAATTGCCCTAAGTATAAGCCTGAGCAAAATCATCATAAATTCATTGATGGAATTCATTGCACAGACTATTTGTTAGGTCGGTTTTTGAACCAACTAAAGCAAAATCATCTATTGGAAAACACCACTGTGCTAATAACCTCTGACCATGGTGTTTTCCCAGTGGATTTAATCAAAAACCTCTTTGGAAAAAACTTTCAGAGAAATAGATTATTAGGCGTGTTGCTAGATAATTATCAATTCAACAAGTCACTGCCTATAGCCCTTTATGATATTCCTTCTATTCTATTGGATTCTTTGAAAATAAAAACCAATACTGGCTTCATCAATGGACGCAGTCCCTCTGCTCTTTCAATGGATCGTTTTATTCTTCGAGAAAGTGTATTAACCTCTTTTGAGCCATCAATTAAAAGAGAGTGTAATCTGGAAGAGTTAATAGAAAGACCCATTGATCCTTGTGAGAATCAAAGGTTGTTGCAGATAAACTGGGGATATGCCGCATCCTTTAACTCAAATGATGAAAAAATGAAAATAGATGAAGTCAGGCTCACTTCACATCAAGACCAACCAGAAAAACTATTAGAAATATTTATCAATGGTAAAGCGCAAACCGATAAATTCTTGATTGAAGGATATCCACTTTCAATTCATGAAAGACTTAGGAACAGTCATTTATATGTTTTGGTATACGACTTGAAAACAAAAAAAATATTAAGTAGAAATACTTTGCGGTTGAATAAAACTCACTTAAATAATTTAGGTAAATATTTGAATAAAGATCAAAAAGATGTGTACACCTTTATTTTTGTCGAAAATACAGGGTTGATTGAAGAAGTAGACAGTTGGCGACAAAAAATTATTGCCTTTGGTGGTAATGATTTTCTAAAAAACCATCGTTTTTATTTTGGCGTTTATCATAACAACGGTGTTGGAATGAAAGTAAAAGAATGGAGTTTTGATAAAGTAGAAAATACCGATATCACAATTTTTGACATGCCTTAAATTATTTGTTTGAGCTGTTTATCAATGTTTCATTATTTATGAAATCGGTATAAACCGAAGTAATACCAAAATCTGAAATAAATGTTAAAGCTTCATTTACGTCGTTAATTGTATGAACATATGTTGCAATTTTCTGTGTAAGTAAAGATTTTCCTAGTCCTTGGTTTGCCCTGTGCTTAGGCATAGTAACGGCAAAAAGATTCATATGAGCAGTCTCTTCTATGACTTGGTCATTGTCACCTTTGTAAGCATATAAGGTCCAAATGATATTGCGATAGCCCAATGCTTTGGTTGGCTCATATTCTTCTGGTTGATAAATCTGTGGTATCATTTTATATACAGAATTATTAATTTGTTGCTTTATTTGATTTAAAGCCGCAATGTTATTTTGTTTTACATCTGTAACTATAAAAGCCTCTGGGTGACTATGTAACCAATCATTGAGTCTTTTTAGGTTACACGGCTTTAAAGATAATTCTTGGTTTTTTAGTTGATTAAACTGATTAAGCGAGAGGGGGTTTTCTTCAGTGTAGTTTAGTAACCACTTTGGGGTTCTGTCCCAGTCATGCAAGCAAACCAACTGTTTGTCACTGGTCCAAATAAAATCAATCTCAAACAACCTGAATCCTTTTTCATAATTAAAATCGAGCGCTTCTAATGAGTTTGTATAAGTTTTTCCCTTGTAACCGCCTCCAGCATGAGCAATTAATGAAAAGTCTGGCTTTTGGCCTTCTCGACAACCAGAAATCAGAAAAAAGAGGATAAATATATAAAATTTCATAAAATAATCACAATGTGTTTAGTTTGCGGTAATAAGTTATATAGTTTGAAGGGTTACCACTTGCATCATACAATCCTAAAACTTGAGTGAAACCGAAAATTCTGAGCTCGTCAATTAATACAGAATTAAGGGCTTTGAACCCTACGGAAATTAAATTGTTTTCCTTAAATTGGTTTGCAGCTATTTTGGTACAGTTTTTCCCAGCATTAATACTCCAATCTTTTTGGGCTTCATCATTAATTATTAGTTCTAAACTTGCTTCAGTGTTGGCGTTTAAACAAACAGATAAATTGTCGTAAGTTGAAACAAGCATGAAACGCTTTGATGGAACAAATGATTGTGATAGTGTGGCTCCTTTCTCCATTTTGACTTTGTTATCAAGATTATTTTCTAAAACATTTATATCACCAGTGACATCCCAACCTTTCAGGCCCATTTCAAAGGATGCGTTGAAAAAGGCATTGTCTTGATAATCCCTGTATGCCCATACACCAAAACCAGCAGTGTGCTGTTTCAATAAGGGGGCAGCACCTGATAAGAAGTCATCTATTTGTTCTGGTTCGATGTTTGCATTGTTTGGAAAATAGGGCGTGTTATCATAAAAGTTAAATTGTTCAATCACGTGGTTGGGGTTTTTGCCATTATCAGAGACAACATTTAAAAAATATTCAAAATTTTTCAAAGCCTGATCTGCTGTGAGCAGTTCTCCATTGTTTGCAGCCCCCCAAAATGGCGCCCAATAAGTTCCCCTGTGGTTTTTTTCATTTAAATACAAGTTGTGACTAATCCATGTGTATTGATCTCCTTGTTTTACCGGTAATTTGTCAACCCGAATTTCCATGGCGGTATTGGGAAAAATTGACTTGGTGGGTTGTAACACTTTTTTATCAAGCAATTCATCGATAAACTCAAGATATAACACGTAAGACAAATCAGCTGGCTCAGGCACTAGAACCTCTTCATATTTAACTTCGTCTTTTTGTAACAACACTTTGACGATGTTTTCAGATTTGTTCTTAAGCCATGATGCATAACCTAATTTTTGAGCGATTTCATGTCTTTGTTCTTCATCTAGGTGTGGATAAACAAAATGTGGACACCACCAATCTTCCCATGAAACCAAAATTCCTGCTGAGGCTGATTGATAAGGTCTTATGTACTGTTTGATAGTTTTTAAATATTTTAACCAATGCTGTTGCATTTTTTCTTCAGTGTAAATGCCAGTACACTGTTCAAGAATAGTGGTTTGGCTACCCGGTGTAAAATCATGGGGGAAACCAACTCGCAACATGAAGAGCATTTCATTATCAATGATTGCGTTAATCAAAAACTCCAATCGCTCATAAAGCAATTCGTCTGAAACAGTTTCTTCTTGGTTAAACCCGGTCTCAAATCCTCTCCAGGGTACTGTCAGGACAATGGTATTAAATCCATCAGATTTAATTTGTTTCAGCTCTGAATCTACATCACCTTTTTCAAATTCTTGCCAAAATGTTTTGGGCCATGCAGAAGAAAAATAATGTGCAGATTTAATAAAAACATCTTTGTTGTATTTGAAGGTAATGTTTTTATCAGTGTTATTGCAGCTGAGCAGAAAAAATAACAACAACAAAATCAAATTTTGTTTCATAGCATTCATACTTCAGGTGGTTGAAACTCATCAACCAGGTATAAGGGCCTTTGTTTGCTTTCGTTGAACATGCGGCCGAGGTATTCGCCGATGATGCCGAGGGCGGTGA
>JAUHXW010000460.1 GCA_030426705.1 Gammaproteobacteria bacterium | reverse complement strand
CTGATGATGGGTTTTTCAGCCTGTTCAGGAAAAGAGTTGATACCATCGACTCGGTTTTTAATTTCAGCCATGACATTTTTTACGTCATAGTCACTACCCACCTCGATGTTGGCGCGGGCAAAACTTTCATTGGCTACACAAGTGGTTTTGTCAATGCCTTCCAACCCAGTGACTGCATCTTCAATTTTGACACAAATACCTTTTTCTACTTCGTCCGGGGCAGCACCTGGATAAGCCATGGTGATTAATACCTGGTTGATGGAAGTCGCCGGAAACATTTCTTTTTTCATGGTTGCGGCAGCATATAAGCCTGAAACCACCAGCACCACCATCAATAAATTGGCTGCCACCGAATTGTTGGCAAACCAGTAGATGATGCCTTGATCCCATTGTTTTTTCATGGGTTCACCTCATCATTGGTTTCACTGCTTTGTGCTTGTCCAGCTAACCTCAGTTGCATCCCAGCTATGGGTGCCTGTATGGGTGTGGTGATGATGGCATCTTGTTCACTGATGCCTTCATTAACATAGAAAATATCATTGGTTTTGTGAACAACGCTGACGGTTTTGATGGCCAGTGTTCCATCATCCTGGTACACCGCCAATTGATCATTGGGCATCATCCAGGCAGTGGGGATGGCATAAATATTGTTGTAACTGGAACCAGTGATTCTGGCTTTCAAAAAAGTATTGAACAACAAATCATGGTCAAACGGTTGAGCAATTTCAGCCACTGCGTAATTCATCAAAGTTTTGACATCTTTGGCTGATTCGATACGACTAATAAAACCATCAGCAGCGGTTTGCCCACTGTCATGATTAAATTGAACGGGTAATGGATTGTCTTCGAGTGAACGGTTCAGCAGATTTAATTTGTATAATTCCTGATTGGTTAAAGGCAACCGCACTTCTGCTACATCGGTGCCGGCAATCACTCCAAGACCACCAGACATGCCAACAAACTGCCCCAGGTCCACCGCCTTACTGATCACCGTGCCATGGAACGGCGCTTTGATTTCAGTTTTTTGTAAATCGCGTCTGGCTTTCATCAGGTCGGCTTTGGCCGCATTGACACCGGCTTTGGCGCCTTCCAATTGCGGGATATTGAGCAACAAATCACTGGGTTGACCTTTTTTGCCAAAGGATTGCCAATCTTTTTTCGCCTGGTCAGATTTGGCCTGTTCCAAGTCAAGCTGTGCTTGTGCACTCGCCAGATTGGCTTCTGCGCGTGCCACCGCCACTTGATAATCAACAGGATCAATGGTCACCAACACATCGCCAACTTGAAAACGCCCTCCTGCTATAAACGCAGGACTTAATGACAACACTTTGCCACTGACTTCAGTGGTTAAGGTTATTTGTCGTTTGGCTTGTAAAGTGCCTTGCGAACTGATTTCCAACGTTAAATCTGTGGGTTTTACGGCAGCCGTTTCAACCAGGAATCCATTGGGTTTTTCCGGTATTTTCGCTGGCTCCTGTTTCATGCTCTTCATCAACTGCAACAACAAAAACACCACCACCAACACCATAACGATGGGAATAAGGCGTTT
>JAUHXW010000139.1 GCA_030426705.1 Gammaproteobacteria bacterium | reverse complement strand
CTTGTTCAGCTGGATGTTAAAAATATTCTTCATAGCCATTGAGCTCATGCCAGTCATCATCAAACTGTTCTTCAGTCCATTCAGTTTTTATTCTTTGAAAATGTACCGCAAAATGCACGTGGCACTACTTGAAGAACAAGCCAAACTGGATGCCGCCACCCGAGCATTTGAACAAAAACAGCTGCCAGATAAAACCGAACCACAATTGCCTACAGTGACACAGACTATTTAAATCTAAATTCATGTCATCTTGGTAGTAGACATAGGCTCAGTCATATAGCAAGCCGGATGAGCACTTCGACAGGCTCAGTGCGCTAGGCTTGTATGTTGATTGTGAACATTAACAGCTCAAAAATGACACCCGTCGGAGACATATAGGGATACTCTTGGGGCTTCATTCAAATCTGTTCCCGACAGATTTGAAAGCGACCGCGGCGAGTATGGCTTATGATCTCGGGCTTGCACTCTCTGATTCGCTGCACTCACGGCTTATCGAACATTACATCAAGGCTTCTTGCCTACGGCAAACCGCCATGATTACATGCTCTGCCTAACTAAGTGCGCCTGTCGAGTTGCTCAGCAACTCTCCAGTAAAAGGGTTTATATGGTTAAATTCAATGCACAATAGTTTTTAGTTCATTAATTAATCAATCGATTAATCAACACCCTTCTTTGGTATAAGTTAGAGCCTTTGCTCTAATTTGTTGTGCTAACTTCATTGATATGGCCATGATCATTGCCAACTTTTTGGCGAAGTGTGAGCCTCGGAGCAGCCAATGAAACATCAAATTGACCAAGAATTGATTGAGCAGGGTTTATACCGTTCTGAATTTGAACATGATGCCTGTGGTGCGGGTTTTATTTGTAGTTTGAAAGGCGAAAAGTCGCATGACATTATTGATAAGGCTTTGGTGATATTGGAAAAACTCGAACACCGAGGTGCGGTCAGTGCCGATGGCAAAACTGGTGATGGTGCGGGTATTTTAATTGATATACCACATGATTACTTTGCCCAAGTCTGTTCTTTTGAATTACCAAATCCAGGTCAATACGCGGTTGCCAATGTGTTTTTACCGAAAAAAATCAATCAGCGTGATTTCTGTAAACATATTTTCACTGAACAATTAGATCAACAAGGTTTGTCTGTGATTGGTTGGCGCGAGGTGCCGGTTAATTGTGATGTGCTTGGTGAAATGGCTGCCATGAATGAGCCATATATTGAGCAATTGTTTGTGGCCAGAAAAAAAACGAATGAATCAAATGTAAACAGTGACTTTGATTTTCGTCGTCAACTGTATGCAGCACGAAAAATCACTGAGCACCGCATTGGTCAATCCGGATTGTCTGAAGCCGAAATGTTCTATGTGCCCAGTTTGTGCTACCGCACGTTGATTTTTAAAGGTTTATTGCTGCCCGAAGACATCAAGTTTTATTATCAGGATTTGTTGGATCCACGCGTGGTGACACGCTTGGCGTTGGTGCATCAGCGATTTTCTACCAACACTTTTCCTACCTGGGATTTGGCGCAACCCTTCCGATACATTTGTCACAATGGAGAAATCAATACCGTCAAAGGCAATATAAGACGCATGATGTCGCGTGAGGAATTAATGAGTAGTGACTGGTTTGATGATGATTTGCAAGCCATGCTGCCGGTGGTTTTGCCCAATAAATCTGATTCAGCGTCTATGGATATGGTGGTTGAATTGTTACTGATGACAGGGCGGTCCTTGCCGGAAGTGATGATGCTGCTGATTCCGGAAGCCTGGGAAAAAAATGCTGAAATGGACGCGCAAAAAAAAGCATTCTACGAATACAATGCCTGCCTGATGGAGCCATGGGACGGGCCGGCTTCCATCCCATTCACTGACGGTAAATACATTGGTGCAGTGCTCGACAGGAATGGTTTGCGGCCTTCAAGATACACCGTTACCAAAGATGGTTATGTCATCATGTCTTCTGAAACTGGCGTGGTGGATATAGCGCCAGAAAATGTCGCTTGTCATGGTCGTTTAGAACCTGGCAAAATGTTTTTGGTTCACATGGGCGAAGGCAGAATCGTTAATGACGAGGAAGTTAAACAAAAAATTACTGCAAAACGTCCTTATCAGCAATGGCTTAAAGACAACCTGGTTCATCTCAAGGACATTCCTTATTCCGGTGTAGACCAATTACATGAACAAATTTCCTTGCAACAGCGTAAACAACTGTTCAGATATACCCAGGAAGACATTGAGCTTATTGTTCAGCCGATGGCTAAAAAGGCCAAAGAGCCTATTGGTTCCATGGGGTCTGACACGCCAACAGCTATTCTTTCGGAACACTCTCAATTACTCTATAATTATTTCACCCAGCTCTTTGCACAAGTGACCAATCCGCCTTTGGACGGTATCCGTGAGGAAATGATTACTGACATCAGTTTAACCCTGGGATCTGATCAAAATATTTTCACTGTACAGGCAGAACATTGTCGAAAATTAAAAATCGCCAATCCAGTGATTTCCAAAAGAGACTTACACAAAATCAAAACATTCAGGCAGTCCGGATTGAAAACCAAAACTGTCCCCATCTTGTATGAAGTTATCAAGGGACTTAATGGTCTGGAAAGTGCTTTGGATGAAATCGTCAAAGCCGCCGCTACAGCCATTGATGATGGTTACAGTATTATTTTACTGTCTGACCGCAACACAGATGAACAACAGGCACCGATTCCAGCTCTGTTCATCATTGAATCAGCTGAACCCCGCGAAATTCATCACTTTGCCATGCTGTTTGCTTATGGGGCCAGTGCCATAAACCCTTATATTGTTAATGATATTATTGCCGAGTTGATTGAAACAAAGGAACTTCATGGCATCGAATATCAACAAGCCATAGAAAATTACAACGCTGCAGTCGGCAAAGGATTGCTAAAAGTGATGAATAAGATTGGTATTTCCACCCTGAATTCTTATCGAGGTTCGCAAATATTTGAATGTGTTGGGTTGGACAGCCGAACCACAGAAAAATACTTTCCTGGTACGCCAACACGGCTGGAAGGCATTGGTTTGTACGAAATAGAAAAAAACATCAATCAGATCCATCAGAAAACCTTTAACACCACCATCAGTCAAACTGGTTTACTGGAACCGGGCGGTGATTACCGATGGCGCAGAAACGGTGAAAAACACCAGTTTAATCCAGAGTCAGTGGCTCGATTGCAACAAGCTGTGAGAAGCAACAGTCAGCAAGCCTATCAGCAATATGCTGAATCAATCAATAAACAAAGCCAGTCCTTGATGACCATCCGAGGTATGCTGGATTTCACCGAACTGGATCCCATTCCATTATCAGAAGTTGAGCCTTGGACCGAGATTGTCAAAAGATTCAAAACCGGCGCTATGTCTTATGGCTCTATTTCTGAAGAAGCCCATGAAAATTTAGCCATTGCCATGAACCGCATTGGTGGTAAAAGCAATTCAGGCGAAGGTGGTGAAAAAGAGCAACGATTTTTCCATAACCCCGATGGTGCATGGAAAAATTCAGCCATCAAGCAGGTCGCTTCCGGTCGATTTGGAGTGACTTCCAATTACCTCACTCATGCGTCTGAAATTCAAATCAAAATGGCGCAAGGCGCCAAACCAGGTGAGGGTGGTCAATTGCCTGGTTCAAAGGTCAACCCTGAAATTGCTGCGACCAGAAATTCGACACCCTATGTTGGTCTGATTTCACCGCCACCGCATCATGACATTTACTCCATCGAAGATTTGTCGCAATTGATATACGATTTGAAATCAGCCAACCGCAGCGCCAGAATCAACGTCAAACTGGTTTCTCAAGTGGGTGTAGGCACGGTTGCTGCAGGAGTGGCCAAGGCCAAAGCCGATGTGATTTTGATTTCAGGTTTTGATGGTGGCACTGGAGCCGCACCCTTAACTTCACTTAAACATGCAGGTTTGCCTTGGGAACTTGGCTTGGCTGAAGCACAACAAACCCTGGTGGCCAACGATTTGCGCAACCGGGTGAAACTCGAGTGCGATGGTCAATTAAAAACAGGAAGAGATGTGGCTATAGCCTGTTTGTTGGGTGCAGAAGAATTTGGTTTTGCCACTGCACCTTTGGTGGCATCGGGTTGTGTGATGATGCGCGCTTGTCACTTAAACACTTGTCCGGTAGGAATTGCCACACAAAACCCTGAACTGCGCAAGAAATTTAAGGGAAAACCAGAACATGTGGTGAACTTCATGTATTTTGTTGCTGAGGAACTGCGAACAATCATGGCTTCACTGGGTTTCCGAACAGTTGATGAAATGGTCGGTCAGGTGCACAAACTGAACAGAGACAACCTTAAAAACAACAGCAAAACATTGGGGCTGGATTTATCACCCATACTGTTTCAAGCTAAAGTGGTCGATGGTCAAACGCTTTATGGTTGCGACAAACAGCAACATCATTTGGAGGATGCCATTGATTTTAAAATCATTGAACAAGCTCATATGGCCTTGTTCCGCAAGGAAAAAACCACACTGGATTATCCCATTTGTAATACCGATCGGGCAGTCGGGGCTATTTTGAGCAATGAAATTTCGAAAAACCATGGTTCGAAGGGTTTGCCTGAAGATACTTTGCTGTTGAATTTCAGCGGATCGGCAGGACAGAGTTTTGCTGCATTTGCCACGCATGGTATCACTTTTAAAGTTTCAGGAAATACCAACGATTACCTGGCAAAAGGTTTGTGCGGTGCCAAAGTCATCATCAAAGTGCCCGAGCAAGCCACATTTGTGCCGCATGAAAACATCATTACCGGAAACGTGACGTTATACGGTGCGACTTCAGGGGAAGTCTATATCAACGGTGTGGCTGGTGAACGCTTTGCTGTACGTAACTCAGGCGCGAAAGCAGTGGTTGAAGGCATTGGTGATCATGGTTGTGAATACATGACTGGTGGCGTGGTGGTGGTTTTGGGGAAAGTAGGGCGTAATTTTGCTGCTGGGATGTCTGGTGGCATGGCCTTTGTCTTTGACCCAAACCAACAATTAGCATCACTGTGTGCTGCAGGTGAATTGAACTTAACTGCGGTCAGTTCAGAGCAAATAAACCCATTAAAAAGCATGATTCAGGCACATGCTGAATACACCAACAGCCAGCTGGCAAATGATATTTTGAACGATTGGGACAAGCAACTGAAACATTTTGTGCAGGTATTACCTGAAGAATACCGACAAGCTTTGTTGCGAATTGAGCAAGAGCATCAATTGAAGGAGGTGGGCTGATGGGTAAAACAACAGGGTTCTTAGAGTACAAGCGTAAAACGGAAGCGTATACTGCGCCTCAAAACAGAATAGAAAATTTCAAAGAATTTACCATTCCTTTGAAGGTGCCTGAATTACAAAATCAGGGAGCCAGGTGCATGAATTGTGGCATTCCGTTTTGCCACAGTGGCTGTCCTTTGGGTAATGTGATTCCCGACTTCAATGATGCGGTTTATAAGGGGCAATGGCACAAGGCCAGTGAAATACTGCACCAAACCAATAATTTCCCCGAATTTACCGGACGTTTGTGCCCAGCTCCTTGTGAAGAAGCCTGTGTTCTGAACATCAATAACGATCCGGTCACCATTGAAAACATCGAAAAAAACATCGCTGAAACGGCTTTTGAAAATCAATGGATGCAAACTGAAAAAAACATCAAAAGAACGGGGCGAAAAGTCGCCATTATTGGTTCTGGCCCTTCCGGATTGGCGGCTGCAGAACAGTTGAATCGGGCAGGTCACAGCGTGGTGGTGTTTGAAAAAGACCATCGGCCAGGCGGTTTGTTGCGTTATGGTATACCGGATTTCAAATTGGAAAAACACATCATTGATCGTCGTCTGGCTTTGTTGGAACAATCGGGCATTGAATTCAGGTGTGATTGTGAAATTGGTAAAGACATAACTGCAACTGAAGTGAAAACGCAGTTTGATGCCATTGCGGTTTGCGTTGGCGCCAATGATCGACGTGGATTACCGATTGAGGGTCATGAACTGAATGGCGTGATTCAGGCCATGGATTTTTTGAGCCATAACAACCAGGTGGTGGCTGGCGAAGCACAACTTACCGATGAATTATCGGCCAAAGATAAAAATGTGATTGTGATTGGTGGTGGTGATACCGGATCAGATTGTATCGGTACTTCAATCAGGCAAGGAGCCAAATCGGTTTTGAACTTTGAAATCATGCCCAAACCACCCAAAGCCCGACCAGCCAATCAACCCTGGCCATTTTGGCCCATGCGCCTGCGTACCAGCAGTTCTCATTTGGAAGGTGCAGAGCGACAATGGAGTATTGCCACCAAAGCGTTTGTGGGTAATGATGCTGGAGAATTGATTGGGGTGAAAACAGTTGAAGTTGAATGGACTTTTGAAAATGGACAAATGCAATTGCATGAAATCGCTGACACTGAAAAACAATGGCCCTGTGAACGAGTCTATCTCGCCATGGGGTTTACCGGCACCAAAGAAACCACTGCTGAATTGTTAGGCTTAGAGCTGAGCAACAAACAGTTATTGCCAGCAACAGATAAGAACTATCAGGTCAGCAAAGAAGGCATCTTCGCAGCTGGTGATTGCCGCCGAGGCCAATCCCTGATCGTCTGGGCCATCTCCGAAGGTCGCGAAATGGCTTATCATATCGACAAATTTCTGATGGGTAAATCTGATTTACCACAAAAAGGGGCAGGTGATTTGCCCAAGGCTTGAAGTCGGTTGAGCACTTTGACAAGCTCGGTGTGCCTTTCTAAAAGATAAATCAAAACCACAAGCCGGCTGAGCCTGTCGAAGCCTTCCTCAATACAAACCAAATGACTGTATTATGAGCACACTTCGACAAGCTCAGTGAACTTGAACAGATCAAATCACCTTGGAAAATTTCTGTTCAGTTTGGTGTCTGAGGTGGTAGTCGAATACCATACAGATGTTTCTGATCAGCAGGCGGCCTTTGTCACTGACTTGGATGTGGTTTTCATCTGATTCAATTAAGCCGTCGGCTTCAAATGATTGTAGTTGTGCCAATTCCTGAGCGAAGTAATCGGCAAAGTCCAAATCAAACATTTCACTGATCTTGTTTTTATCCAAACTGAAATGACAGGACAGATCCTGGATGATTTGTTTACGGATTTGGTCGTCTTCCTTCAACTGGTAACCTTTCATGGTGGGGATTTGTCCCAATTCGACTTGTTGGTAATAGGCGTCCAGATTTTTGTTGTTTTGGCTGAAACAGTTGTTAATCAGGCTGATGGAACTGACACCCATGGCCAGTAAATCACATTCTGCGTGGGTGGTGTAGCCCTGGAAATTACGTTGTAACGTGCCGTTTTGTTGGGCAATGGCAAGTTCATCATCTGGTTTGGCAAAATGGTCCATGCCGATGTAAACATAACCGGCATCAGTTAAATGTTGTATGG
>JAUHXW010000459.1 GCA_030426705.1 Gammaproteobacteria bacterium | reverse complement strand
AATCAGAGGCGAAGAGCGCGAAGTTACATGCCATGTCCGCCGCGGTCGCTTTCATTTTAGTCGGGAACAAAAATGAATGAAGCCCCAAGGACATACCTTAAATCAGTTCATGTTTGCTTAATGCGATTGACAAGGGCATAAATTAAATTGTCTGGGAAATTGGTTTTAATTGTTCTTTTTTCCTTTGAAATCGCGCAAGTTATATTTGATAAAGAATTTAAAAATCGTCGATGCTTGGGGGATGTGGCATGTTTTTCTGCAAGGATACTGACTGGAACTGAGCTGGCACAAGCTTCATTCACCATATTGATGCTGTCACTGGTAACGAAGATTTTTTTGGCGTTTTTTAATAATGATTCATAAGGATTGGGGCCGTCCAATTCATCAAGCCAGATTTTGTCCTGGGCTCTGACCAGGCTTTTAATGACTTCCTTACTGTTTGGGTTTAATCTGGGAGAGCCACAAAAATACAGTGGTGATTCTTTGAAATGTTCCTGTATGGCCGCAATTTCTGCGGCAAAATCGTTTTTAAAATATTCTTTTTTAGGATTGCCAATAAATATGGCCAGGTATTGATTGAAAGACTCGTCCTTGTCCTGTTCAAACCATTGTTGATTATAGGGGTGTATGCTGCCCACAAAATTGATGACATTTTCGCCTTTGACATCATCGTGTTCCGGTATCAGTACCCAATCGTATTTGTTCAAGTTATCCTTCGGGTTCAGAATATGAATGTGCTTGCATGAGATTGATTGTGCAATTAGTTTGGATTTGTAATGTTTACCCACAGCAGCGGCTATGCGTCCGGTGGTGATGATTAAGTCAGGTGGTGTAGTTATTTGTGGTTCAATTGACCCATTGATGGCTAGGTCAAATCGAGGTAAGCGCCGTGGCGCAAATGTTAACCAGGGTTGTTTTAATGTGAAGGGAAAAAACTCAACCTGCTCAGCCAAAGCTCTGGCGAGCGTCATGCTTTGAATTTCGTGGCCTTTGCGGCCGTCTGAAAATACCCAACACAGATTTACTTTATTCAATTGTTTTCAACGGTTAGAGACTCTTGTTCGATTCTGAGCAATTGAGAAAAAGAATTAAAAAAGCGGCTATCAAGGCGAAAAATGCAGTCTAATACGCCGTTATTAGCAAGTTTTTCAACGCAGAGAGGCGCTTTTTTAATCTTTTTATCTTTGTTCATGAATCGAGCAAGGGTCTCGTTTATAATACCTGCCATTATAAACGAGACCATTAAAGCATGTGGCTGGTCTTAAAAACATATTCAGGATTATTCATGAACGAAAAAGCAGACCTAAAAACTGCCAATGCAGAAAAAGTTTATCATGTGACTCAACAGGATTTGCCGCTGTCGTGCCCAAGTGCTGACATGGCTTTGTGGAACTCGCATCCCAAAGTTTATTTACCGATTGAAAAAACCGGTGAAGCCGTTTGTGAATATTGCGGTGCCAAATACATCCTGGATGCCGAATAAAATCACTACTTCTGACACCGAATATCTTTTTACAAAACAGCGTTTAACCGTAGTTCAAGTGGTGCCACGGTTGATTGTGGG
>JAUHXW010000138.1 GCA_030426705.1 Gammaproteobacteria bacterium | reverse complement strand
ATATTTATTCGCGCTTGCTTAAAGAGCGAATTATTTTTTTGGTGGGTCAAATTGAAGACCACATGGCCAACCTGGTGGTGGCACAATTGTTGTTTTTGGAAGCGGACAACCCTGATAAAGACATCAGCTTGTACATCAACAGCCCAGGTGGCGTGATTACCTCTGGTATGTCAATTTATGACACCATGCAATTCATCAAACCAGATGTCAGCACCATGTGTATTGGTCAAGCTGCCAGTATGGGTGCGTTTTTGTTGAATGCAGGTACTGCCGGTAAGCGATTTGCCTTACCCAATTCAAGGGTGATGATTCACCAACCATTGGGTGGTTTTCAAGGTCAGGCTTCTGACATTGATATCCAAGCAAGGGAAGTTTTGAAAATAAAGAAAAAAATGAATGAGTTGATGGCTAAACATTCAGGTCAACCCATCGAAAAAATCCAAAAAGACACCGATCGAGATCATTTTTTGAGCGCTGAAGAAGCCAAAGCGTATGGCTTGATCGATCAAGTGATCGAATCCAGATAATCACGTCATTAAATGTCACCAGGGTTGTTGTTCATCTTGAATAACAACCCCTGGACCCTATATTAGTCCCAATTAGTTCAGATAATGTTGTCATCGCTGTAGGCAGATGTGCGCATTTTTTGTATCATAGCTGTATTATCAGGAAAAAATCAGTATTACCTATGAGTGAAAACAAAGGTTTAGAAGAAGTCAAACACTGCAGTTTTTGTGGTAAAAGCCAACAAGAAGTGACCAAGTTAATCGCTGGGCCAAGTGTCTTTATATGTGACGAGTGTGTTGACTTATGTAATGAAATCATTCGTGATGAAATGGAAGAATCCTTGTCAGAAAGTCTTGAGGATTTGCCAACGCCAAAACGTATCCATGAATTATTGAATGAATACGTGATTGGTCAGGAAACGGCCAAAAAAGTTTTGGCTGTGGCTGTGTATAACCATTACAAAAGAATTCGTTCAAACCACACCGATTCTAACAATGAAGAAGTAGAACTTTCGAAGTCCAATATTTTATTGGTAGGCCCAACCGGATCAGGTAAAACATTGTTGGCTGAAACACTGGCCAGAATCTTGAATGTACCTTTCACTATTGCGGATGCCACCACATTGACAGAAGCTGGTTATGTGGGTGAAGACGTTGAAAACATCATTCAAAAATTGCTGCAGAATTGTGATTACGATGTAGACAAAGCTGAATCAGGAATTATCTACATTGATGAAATTGATAAAGTTTCCCGTAAATCTGAAAACCCATCCATCACCCGTGATGTGTCTGGGGAAGGTGTACAACAAGCCCTGTTGAAATTGATTGAAGGAACTGTTGCTTCGATACCTCCTCAAGGCGGCAGAAAACATCCGCAGCAGGAATTCCTGCAAGTGAACACCAAAAATATTTTGTTTATTTGTGGTGGTGCTTTTTCAGGTTTGGAAAAAATCATCCAGGATCGTTCGCTCAAAACCGGCATAGGCTTTTCCGCAGAAGTTTCATCACAAAAAGAAAATGATGCCGAATTGGCTTTGTTCAAAGGTTTGGAAGCTGACGATTTGGTGAAATATGGCTTGATACCAGAATTTGTTGGCAGGTTGCCTGTATCTGCTACTTTGGAACGATTGGATGAAGCTGCACTGATCAGAATTCTCAAAGAACCCAAAAATGCCATTTCCAAACAATTTATGCGATTGTTTGAGATGGAAAATGTTGAGTTGGAAATCAGAGACGATGCCTATGAAGCCATTGCGAAATTGGCTTTGGCACGTAAAACCGGTGCGCGTGGCTTGAGAACAATAATGGAATCAGCCTTGCTTGACATCATGTATGACTTGCCAGAC
Organism: Gammaproteobacteria bacterium; assembly: GCA_030426705.1. Lineage (GTDB taxonomy): Bacteria > Pseudomonadota > Gammaproteobacteria > Xanthomonadales > Marinicellaceae > Marinicella. The sequence continues at coordinate 5,682 of JAUHXW010000138.1, read as the reverse complement.
CAGGAAAATATCGAGAAAGTGGTCATAGATCGCGCAGTTATCGAGGATGGTAATAAACCATATTTGGTTTTTGGCAAGATTGCGAATCAAAATACTGAATAAATAAATATGACAAACCCACAAGAAAAATCGTCAGTTTTACCATTAAGGGATGTTGTTGTTTTCCCAGGAATGGTTGTGCCTCTGTTTGTAGGACGTGAAAAATCAGTTTTGGCATTGGAAAATTCCATGAAAGCGAACCAACCCGTGATTCTGGTCGCGCAAAAGCAGCCAGAAGTTGATGATCCTTTCATCAGCGATATATTCGAGGTTGGTACACTTTCATCAATCTTGCAGATGGTTAAGTTGCAAGATGGTACTCATAAAGTTTTGATAGAAGGTAAATCCCGCGTCAGGTTGCAAGATGTTGAGGATGAAACATACTTCAAAGCCAACTATGTGGAATTAAAAACTTCAGGTTCTGTCGGTGACGCTGAAGAGTTGGCGATGAAAAGGGCTTTGAAAGAACGCTTCAAAGACTACGTCAAAAAGCACAAAAAAATTCCCAAAGAAATCATTACCAGTATTACCAGCATCGAGGATGTAGGTAAATTAACTGATACCATTTCGGCACATTTGGTAATCAAGCATCAAGACAAACAAAACTTGCTTGAAATGCTCAATGAAAATGAACGTTTGGAAACCATTCTTGCCATCATTGAAGCTGAACTCGAACTGATTGTTATGGAGAAAAAAATCAGGGGCAGGGTCAAAGGTCAGATTGAAAAAAATCAGCGTGAGTATTACCTCAACGAACAAATCAAAGCCATCAAAAAAGAATTGAATGACATTGATGAGTCAAATTCTGAATATGCAGATTTAAAGAAAAAAATTGCTGAGACTAAACTGTCTGAAAATGCCAGGGAAAAGGTAGACAGTGAATTCAATAAATTACAAATGATGCCGCCGATGTCGGCTGAAGCCACTGTGGTGCGTAATTATCTGGATACCATTTTGGCATTGCCATGGCAACAGCGCAGTGATTTGAAATTGGATTTGGCCTATGCCAAGAAGATTTTGGATGAAGATCACTATGGTTTGGATGAAATCAAGGAGCGCATTCTGGAATATTTGGCGGTTCAGCAAAGAACCCCCAAAATGAAAGGTGCCATCATGTGTCTGGTTGGACCACCAGGTGTCGGTAAAACCTCACTGGGTAAATCCATTGCCAAAGCAACCAACAGAAAGTTTACCCGTTTTTCTTTGGGTGGCGTTTCCGACGAATCAGAAATTCGAGGGCATCGCAGAACTTATATTGGTTCTATGCCAGGTCGGGTTATTCAGAACATTACCAAAGCCAAATCCTGTAACCCGGTGATGATTTTGGATGAGCTGGATAAAATGTCACGTGATTTTCGTGGGGACCCGGCGGCGGCTTTGCTTGAAGTGCTGGATCCAGAACAAAACAATGCATTTACTGATCACTACCTTGAAGTTGATTTTGATTTATCAGAAGTGATGTTTATCGCGACTGCCAATTCATTGAATATTCCTGCGCCTTTAAGGGATCGCATGGAAATCATCAGGATTCCAGGTTATACCGAGGAAGAGAAAATTGAAATTGCGGTACGCTATCTGATTCCCAAACAATTGAAAGCGCATGGCTTGAAGAAATCGGAAGTTAAAATTTCCAAAGCTGCCATCAAAGACATTGTGAGACATTACACCCGAGAATCGGGTGTCAGAAGTCTTGAGCGTGAAATTGCCAAAATTGCAAGAAAAGCAGTCAAGAAAATCCTGACTGATCATGAAGTTAAAACCATCAGTGTATCGGTGAAAAACTTACAGGAATTTCTGGGTGTTAAAAAGGTTAGTTTTGGTGTTGCTGAAAACAGTGATGAGGTCGGTACTGTGACCGGATTGGCCTGGACAGAAGTGGGTGGTGATTTGCTGCAAATTGAAGCCTCAACTTTTCCCGGAAATGGTAAATTGTCTTTAACCGGACATTTAGGAACAGTCATGAAAGAATCGATTCAAGCTGCCTTATCTGTGGTTAAGTCAAGAGCGGCCATTTTTGGCATTGAGCCAGAAGTTTTCACCAAAACCGATATTCATGTTCATGTTCCTGAAGGTGCTACACCGAAAGACGGCCCAAGTGCGGGTATTGGAATGTGTACTGCTTTGGTTTCAGCACTCAGTCATAATCCGGTAAAAGCCAATGTGGCGATGACTGGTGAAATTACCTTGCGTGGTCGCGTATTAGCGATTGGTGGATTGAAAGAAAAACTGTTGGCGGCACTTCGCGGTGGCGTTAAAACTGTGATTATTCCTAAAGAAAACGAAAAACACCTGACGGAAATGCCAGAAAACATCACTGAAAAATTAAATATTGTTCCAGTGAAGTGGATAGATGAGGTCTTAACCCTGGCTTTGTCGCAAAAAATCAAGGAAATCACCCCTGATCAAAAAGAAAAAGACAGTGTTCCCATATTAAAAAATGAAGACGCTGTGCAAAATGAGAAAAGTCATTAATTATGAGCGATTAAAGGCACATTGTTAATGTGCCTTTTTAAGTCAAATCGGTCTATAAATCTCAAGAAAAACTCAATAAAAACTTGCTTATCAAATCAAGCTATGCTTGAGTTTGCGAAGATTTTGCTGATTTTTAAATAACCCAAAAAAATAATAAAAATTTATTAGCAAAAGCTGGCGAAACTGTTATAAAATGCGCCTTTCTTGGCAGTCATGCCAATAAACAAAAATAACGAGACGAAGGAGTATTACAATGAAAAAACAAGATTTTATCAAAGCCGTTGCTGAGAGTGCCAACGTATCACAATCTACTGCAAGCGACTGTTTTGACGCTGTGGTTGACACCATCACAGGTGCTTTGAAAAAAGGCGACAAATTGACTTTTGTTGGCTTTGGAACTTTCGCTGTTAAAGAGCGTGCAGCAAGAGATGGACGCAACCCAAGAACTGGTGAAACCATCAAAATTAAAGCGGCAAAAATTCCATCATTTAAAGCTGGTAAAGCATTAAAAGATGCAGTAAACTAACGCTCCCTGAATCGGGTGCTTAGCTCAGCTGGGAGAGCATCGCCCTTACAAGGCGAGGGTCGGGGGTTCGATCCCCTCAGCACCCACCAGATTCGGAGCGGTAGTTCAGTTGGTTAGAATACCGGCCTGTCACGCCGGGGGTCGCGGGTTCGAGTCCCGTCCGCTCCGCCATATAAAAGAAGGGTGTCATTCAGACACCCTTTTTTTTTAGAATTATTTTAGAAAGTGGGCTTTGGGGCCTTAATAGATTTGAGTGAATAACTATGTTAACTTGGATAAGAAAGAAATCATCGGGTCTGTTCATGACCATTGTTATGGGCGTTTTGATTTTCGCTTTTGCTTTATGGGGTGTGACTGACTACATTGCTCAATCAGGCAATGACAAATTAGCCACAGTCAATGGTGAAACCATCAGTTTTGTTGATTATAACAATCAATTCAACACTTACAGACAAAACATGATGAGTCAATTTGGAGAAGGATTCGATCCCAGTTACTTCGACTCACCGATCTTGAAAAGAAACTTCCTGGAATCAATGATTAACAGTGAGTTAATCAGACAGGTGGCCAAAGACAATGGTTATACCGTAACTCCACAGGAAATACGTCAAACCATTGAACAAGCACCTGCTTTTAAAGATGAAAATGGTCAATTTGACAAGTCTTTATACGCTGCATTCCTGGTTCAAACCAATCAATCGGCTCAATTATTACAAATGAAGATACAGGAAGAGCAGGCGGGTCAGGCTCTGAATGATGTGTTTGACACCACTTCTTTTGTTACGCCATTTGAAAAAGAAAAAATGGCAAAGTTGAACAAACAAACTCGCGACATCAACTACATCAACATTGCACAACAACCATTCATTGAACAGGTTGAAGTGAGTGATGAAGAAATCGAAACTTACTACAACGATAATTCAACTCAATACATGACTGAAGAACAAGTTTCAGTGAATTACATTGAGTTGGATGCTCAGAATGTGGCCACCAGTATTGAAATTTCTGAAGCTGAAGCCTTAGAACATTTTGAACAAAATAAAGAGCGATTCAGAAAACCTGAGCAAAGAAAAGCCGCGCATATTTTGATCAATGACGGCGAAGATGCTGATGCGACTTTACAGGAAATCCAGGATAAACTGGCAGCTGGTGAAGCCTTTTCCGAGTTGGCTAAAACTTATTCGCAAGATCCCGGTTCTGCCGAAGCAGGTGGTGATTTGGGCTGGGTTTCTCCTGGTGATATGGTAGAAGCTTTTGATGAAAAATTATTTGCCATGGAAGCCGGCACAATTTCTGATTCTGTGAAAACACAATTTGGCTATCATTTGATTCAATTGAATGAAATCAAGAAACCTGCTGTTCCACTTTTCGAAGAAGTTAAGGCAGACATCATTCAGGAGCTGCAAGCCACCCAATCTGAAACCGTCTTTTTGGACCAAGCCAGTGCCTTGTCAGAGCAGGTGCTTGATGCCGAAAGTGGTTTGGAATCTGCTGCTGATGCCACTGGCTTGCCCATGCAAACCACCGAATTGTTTGGTCGTTCTGGTGGTCAAGGTGTGGCTGCCAATCAGGATTTCATTAATGCAGCTTTTTCTTCCATTGTTAAAGAAGAATTGATGAATTCAGATGCCATCAATTTATCAGATACCCACGTGGTCTTTATGCACATCAATGAAATAAAAGAGTCTGAGTTGAAACCTTTGGATGAAGTGAAAGACAGCATCGTGACTGTATTGAAAAATCAAAAAGCAGAAGAGCAAGCCAAAGCATTGGCCGATCAATTGGTTGAACAATACCACAATGAAAACAAATCCTTGCAAGATTTAGCAGCAGCAAACAGTTTGGAAGTGATCACAGAATCAGCCGTACCAAGAAGCGGTTCAACACTGCCTTTCAATTTGGTTAAGGATTTGTTTGAACTACCACGTCCTGCTGAAGGTGAAGCAGTTGTTAAAGTTCTGAAAGGTAACGGTTCTGATGTGGCTGTGGTTGAATTATTGGCAGTCAATGACGCAGACGTCAGCCAAATTGAGAATCTGGATACAGAAGCTGCACAGTTAACCCGAAATGTTAAAAACAACGAGTTGCAATTGTTGATTCAGGCATTGCGTGAAAATGCCAGCATCACCATCAATGAAGACTTACTGAATCAAACTAATTTATAAGAGTTATTTCAGCAATGATTACAAAAGGAGCCATGTGGCTCCTTTTTTTGTGCACCAAAGGGAGAAAGAGTACTAAAAACCGTTGCCATAATCCACATAATAGTAATCATTCGAGCCACCAATATTATTGATGCTGTTTAACATCATGGCATGATTTTCCAATGACATATTACTCATCATGTTATAGATCTGGTTATTGACTGCCATGTCTCTCTGTTTATAATCCAGGTATTGTTTAAGTTCCATCCCTTTGGCCCTGGCCTCGTTGCGATATTGTTGTTCCAATGAATTGATATCAATGGTTTGGTCATATTGAGAGGCATAATTGAAATTTTGTCCGGCCAGCTGATTGGGTGAACCTGTGCTTGTTTGCCATTGATTTTGAGCAATGTACTGTTGTTGCTGAGCCACGCTCAAAGCATTCCATTGTCGTACTATGGTATCCCACAAAAAGCTGGCAAACGCCAATGTTTGTTTTTG
>JAUHXW010000137.1 GCA_030426705.1 Gammaproteobacteria bacterium | reverse complement strand
AGTGGTGGTCGGAGACGTGTTCCCTGCTGGGTCAGTTTGTGATGCAGAAACATCCTCACCATCAACTGGCGAAGGAGATAGGGTACAAGACCAGCTACCATCACCCTGAACCACAGCGGTACAAGTTGAACCTGAAGGTGTGGTGACTGTTACCGTAGCACCTGGCTCACCGGTACCGGTTACCGGAGCACCGTTGGTGGGCGCATTGATTACTGGAGCCAAAGGCGCAGTGGTGTCAACAATGATGGTGATATTGCTTGTAGGTGAAGTGTTGCCTGCTGAGTCTGATGCTGTGACATCCAATTGATTTGAGCCATCTGTTAATGCTGAGGATAAGACACATGACCAATCTCCCATGGCATCAGCAACAGCTGAACATGTTTCACCATTTGGGCCAGTTACCACGATTGTGGAACCGGGTTCAGCGGTACCTGTTACAGTTGGTGTGTTGTTATTGGTCAATGAGCCATCGGCTGGAGCGGTAACAACTGGCGCGCCAGGCGCTGTTAAATCAATGGCATTGCTTATGGTTGTTATGGGTGAATTGTTACCAACAGGGAATTCTTGGTATGCAGAAATATCTTCACCACCCACTGGTGAAGGTGACAAAGTACATGACCAGCTACCATCACCTTGTACTGTAGCTGTACAAGAAGAGCCAGATGGGGTTGATACATAAACAGTTGCACCTGGTTCGCCTGTACCGGTTACTGGCCCGCCGTTGGTGGGTGAGTTAATGGCTGGTGCCGCTGGTGCAACTGTTATAGAAATGGTTTCAGTTGCTGTTAGAGTGTCTGAAATAGTAAAATTTGTATCAGTACCAGTGACAGTGACTTCACTGTTAAACGTGTTGGTGCCGACAGTAAAAATGCCTGAACCTGCTGTGAAACTGTTTATGACTGTTCTTGTGTCAGTTGCACCATTTTTTTCATCATATGGTCCAACTAAATCAGATAAATCAGTACCAATGTCAGTAGATGTGTCTGATAAAAATTCGACCTGAAATGTCTCTGTGCCTTTATTGACCACATTTTGGCAAATGTAAAATGTGTCTCCATAGGCAAATGAGTTGGTGTCAACTTGATCATTACATGTTGCATTGGAACTAACAAAAAATTGATGATCTACCCCCGCAAAAGTTACATCCAGACACACTTCAGTAATGGCACCCAAATCTTGGGCGTAACCATCAGTAATCCTGGCTATCCATGTTCCATTGATGTTATCGCCATTGAAGTTGCTGAGAGCATCAATTGGAGTGGCTGTGCCTTGAATAGCTGGATCGCCTGGGTTGAATTCATTGAAAACAAATGGGTCGCTGGCTCCACCAGAACCAGATGCAAGCGTATAGTCGGTGTTGCCCACACAATAAGTGTCTTCATTGGCAATGGTTAGGGGAACACCTCCGCTTGTGTCACTGAATGTGATGTCATAGCCTCCTCGGAAACAGTCTGATCCTCCAGAACCAGTCGATGGTGGGATGGTTCCATTTCCTAATTGCCACAAGTGCACATTGGTTCCATCAGGTGAAATCAAGCGTCCGCCTAAATCACCAGAATAGGTATGAATTAATCTGAATTCAGTAGAACGCACAGTATAAGCTGTGGTGTATGCGTCTCCTACATCGCCAGTATCTAATATAATGGGAACGTCTTGGGTGGCTAAATCAGGTAAATCCCATTCACCTGGTACTGGTGGAGTCACACACAATGCTGTTTGTGATTGGGCTGTATTAAAGAAAATAATTAAACACGTGGCCAGTAAGCCAACCTTTACTTTGGTAATCATAATACACACACACTTTTAGGATAATAATGTGTGATTTATATCACAGAAATATTTCTTATTCATAGGGTAACGGGTGAAAGCGGTTAAAATTTACATTGTGTGACATGATTCAAGACTTATATTCTAAAAAAAAACAAACAATGTATGCTGTTTTATGTGTGAATGACAAAATATGTCATATAGCAATGGATAACCAGAACAATCAATTAAGGTATGTTGTGATTACTTTGAGGTACCAGGTTTATGTCTGTTCTTTGGTAACCTTCATCAACTGCAATTTGAATCAATTCATCAAGCTTTTGTTGATCAATTACAGGTTGTCGGGCCATGATCCAAACGTAATCTCTTTTTGTTCTTCCAACAATGGTGTGTTGATACTCTGAATCCACATAAACGATGATGTATTCAGATTTGAACGGCCATAAAAACTGCATTTTCCATTCAGCGTTGGATGGGATGTCTTGCACAAATCCAGTTGGATTGTATTCTTTTTTCGGTCCAGTAAAACTGTCTTGATTGAATGTAAATCTGGTGTCAATAACGGTTTCAGATTTTCTGGAATAGCTTTCAATGGCATTATGAGCACCTTTTTCTATAAAAGTGGGGATGTTGGCAATCACATACCAATCACCCATAAAGCGATCCAAGTCAACTTTTTTGGCCATACGGATAGGTGGTCCTTGACGACAAGACTGAAAGATGAGTAAAAAAACGATGGCAATCAATGCCAAACCAATGATGTTTTTCATGATAGTGTGCGGGTAAAAAAAACTCATCATAATGTCATTAACGTGAAAAACAGGTCAAGCAAACGCACTCCATAAAAAAGGCGCCAACATGACGCCTTTTTGACTACTGAAATTCAGTTATTTAATCTGCTTCGAAGCCGTCTTCAAAAATCAAATCCGAATCACGAACCTGCAACGCATCCATAAAGAAAGTGAAAGGCTCATTGGAGGATGAGTTCAGGCTTAATATGCAGCTTGCTGATTGTGTGCCATCAGGTAACAACATGATGGATTCAAAACGATTCCATTGTGGTGTCACAGAAGGTGAAATAGTAAAAGTTTCAGAGTGGTTTGTGGTCAAGTTGCCACAACTCGCTTGGTCTGAAAAATCACAATTAAGAGTCATCAATACATCAGAGCTCTGCGATGCAACACCTAATAAGTCAGTTGATACAGCATGACTTTTTACTTCGGGAAAATCCACACATTGTGCAATGGCGACGCCATCACCACTGGCACTGTCAAGCATGATTGAACCCGAAAGTGATGAATCATCACCGTCAATATCAGTCATCACAGCGACCATATCACCCATGTTGTTGATGGTTAACCAGGGTGCTATATCAATGGGATTATCAAAACAATCATCTAGATATGCATTGCTGAATAAATTATCGGTATCTATTCTGAATTGACGCAATAAATTGCCACCAGGCATTGCCTGCAGCATCGGTGATGTCATCACAAATCATTAACACATATTGACCATCGCTGATGGGATTATCCAATGTCAATGTGGTGTTGGGCATCGTTGCTGTTCCGCCAGAATTGATGTTGTCAATGCTGACTTTACTGTCATCACCCAGTGCGGTATCACAACTCAATGTCTGTAAATCCTGATCCGCGCCCGTATCAATCAAGGCGAAGTTCATCAATTCACTGGTGCCTATCAGGTTCGGATTATCATCAGAAAATGACACAATAATCTCCGAGATGGCGGCATCGTTTTGACTGCATGAGGCGATTTCAGTGATTGAAGGATTGGCATCAATTAAAGTCACACTGGGAATCACTTGATCAACCGGGGTGAGCTCAGTATCCTGATCAGTATCAACAGTATTGAAAGCGCTGATTGAGGCTGTGTTAGACAGTTCTGTCACCCCCGGATCAAGTGTTTCATCAACCTTAACCGCAAAAAATATTGAGGACTTCCCGCCCAAACCATCCAGGCCACCTACATCAAAGGTACAAGTAGAACCCGGCTCGGAGTCAGGTGTGCAGATCCAACCGGGGCTGCTGCTTGGCGCAAAGAAAGTGGTGTTATCAGGAACTGTTTCAGTTAATTGCACATTGAGGGCATTGCGATCGCCGTCATTGAAACTGATGAGGGTGTAATTAATCACCTTGCCCAAGGCCGCTGTGACATTACCATCTGTTTTAACGATTCTTAAATCAACTTCAGCATCGACCGGTGTGGTGTCTTGAGCCACCATCGCGCTGGCATTACTGGCATCTATAACAACATTGTTTTCGACTTGCGAAAATATGCCGGGGACGGGTGAATTCATGGTCAAAGCAAAATCCACAGACCCTGAATCACCACCGCCTAATGTGCCTAAATCATACGTACAGGTGTTACCTTCGGTAATACCCATGGGACAATCCCAGCCAGGAGAACTGGCTCCGGCGTTGAAAACAGTTTCTGCCAATACCACTTCTGAAAGCGTGGTGGAATCAGCGTCCTGATTGCCGGTATTGCCATAGTCGATTTGATAAACCACGGTTTGACCAGGAATGAATGTGGCGTCATTATCTGTTTTACTGACATTCAAAACAGCAGCTGAGGTAATTGGTGTGGTATCTGATGCTTGATCTGATGCGGCATTGTCAGCACTGACAGTCACATCATTGCTGATTTGTGTTGTACCAGCTGGGACAGAGTTAATGACCTGAACATGAAAAGTTGAGTCGAGGTTAGTATCAGCCAAATCTACAGCGGGTGTGGTACAAGTCGATCCGGCAGAATTATCCGGTGTGCAATTCCAAATAAACGGCATGGTAGGAATGTGGTTGGAATTGGCTGGTACGGTTTCAGTTAAAACCACATTACTGGCGACCCTGTTGCCAGAGTTACTGGCCGTTATTTCATAAGCAACGGTGTCACCAGGCTCAGCGTCAAGTAAATCGTTATCTGTTTTACTCACAGAAAGCGTGGCTGCAGCGGTGATTGGGGTGGAGTCTGAGGCCATCATGCTGTTGACCATATTGGTGGCATCGATGGTCGCAGTATTGTCTATTTGTGTCAGTGCTGCAGTGACGATTGAGTCGACCTGAACGGCAAACGTTACACTTCCAGAACCACCAGGTGCGATATCAGTCGGTGAAATCTCACAAGTTGATCCAGCAGTGTCACCAGGTGTACACACCCAACCAGCCGTGCTACTTCCCGGTAAGAAAGTCGTTTCAGCTGGAACTGTTTCGGTGATTTTTAAGCCATCAGTGCCGCCGGCATTGGCATCATTGCTGTAGCTTAAAGTGTAAGTGATGGTATCACCAGGTTCTGTATCGGTAACATCGCCATCTGTCTTGCTGAAAGTGATGTCTGGTCCAGGTAACACTTCAATGCCCGCATAGTTATTAGTCGCAACCACCATGGTGTCTTCAATATCCACACTGGAATTGGTTTCATTGACTAAATCAATGGTGTAAAGACTCCATTTACTGGCATTGGCGCCAACAGACGGCTTGCCAATAAAAAAGTAAAGCCCGGAATCTTCATCAACGGCTGATAAACCTGATGCAGTTGCAATATTGGCACCTCCATCCAGGAAAATGTCCAGTTCCTTTTCTGCTTCGTCAAACCACTCTTCACTGATGACTTTGGCCAGTTGACGATCTCCCAAATCTGGGTTGTACAACAACCAGAGGGCATTGGATGCGCCATCCCATTCCAGGCCAAATGTTTTACTGCTCAAAAAACTGGCATTACCCACTTCAGTCATCCACGATTCTGGCACATCAGGATAAATGGTCCAAATGCTGTCATTGATAAAAGCAAATAATCGGTCATTGTCCTGATCACCAGTTAATAAACCGCTGGCCAAACTGTCAACGCCTTCACCATTGGTCACATCAGACATGATGGTGGTAACGGCGCCAGTTAATGGGTTGATGGTTACCAGCTCGGCATCTGTACCACCAGTCAAAAACAAAGCATAAAGCAGATCATCAACATCATCAAACCAGATGCCAAAATTATTAGAAGTGGTGTATCCGGGAGCCAGGGCAACGGGTGATCCCACCACATTGCCACCATTATTTAAATCAATGGTGTAAATTTTATCGACGTTTAAATTGTCTCTGCCAATAAAATAGGAATAATTGTCGGTGACATTCAATGCTGTGGCACCCGTCGTCATGGCAAGTGATCCACTTTCAACAGAGGTGTTGGTGCCAAGTAGTGTGATATCACCCGTACTTGGACTGACTGTTCCAATTTGTTTTTCACCTGTATTGGGAGTTGGTGTGAAAACACCATAGACAGCTTGAGCAAATGACAGTTGAGTAAAGATAAGCATCAATAATGCCAATGTGACTTTTTTCATGATTTTCCCCGGATATAATATTTGTTAATTTATCTTAACATGTGAGGATAAAATTTGAATGAAAATCTGTTTACTGGCGTCATTATGTACACAAGAAAACAAAAGTGAGATGTTAAAAACAATCAAAAAATGGCGAAAGGATAAATACAGTGCGCTGTTGATGGATGTGACCGTGTTGGTTTTGGTGATGGTGGCGATTTCCTGGTGGCAAAATCGTGGTTCACTGGCTGCCAAGGGACAGGATGCACCAGATTTTGTGCTGCCATCTTTAGCCAATAAAACATATCAATTGAGTGAATACCGAGGCAAAGAAGTGCTGGTTTATTTTTTTGCACCCTGGTGCTCCATTTGCCGCTTATCGGCTGATAATCTCAACGATTTGCGTGAAGCTCGCAGTGAAGATGATTTGATGATTATGATGGTGGCTCTGTCTTATGAAAATGTCGCTGAAGTTGAGGCTTTTGTTGAAGACTTGGATCTGCAGGTACCGATTCTGCTGGGTAATGAGCAGCAAACGCAAGATTACCAGATTGTTGGTTTTCCCACTTATTACGTGATTGATCAACAAGGTAAACTGCAATCACGTTCCATGGGCTATAGCACCGAGCTTGGAATGCGTGTCAGAACCTGGTAGTTCAGCACTACAGACCGGTTAAAATATTGAATGTTGATATAACTATCTGAAATCAAATTCAAACTCAACTGAGCAACTGAACTTAAAAAAAACGTCACTCCTGCGACGAGGTGAATTGCGAAGCAAGAGAAGGTGGCCTGGGCCAAGGCAGGAGTACCCAAAGGGCAGCCCCTCTTCCCCAAAAAGGCCGTATACTTGAGTTTCAGAAGATTCCAGCCTTCGCTGGAATGACAAAAGTAGGCATTTTAAAGTTTCTCCGGACAGTAGTAGTTAGTTCGGACAATCACAGCTTTACCAATCCACGGTGAAACCTTATAATTTCCGCTTTGCCCAACGCTTGAATCAACAAAACATTAAACAATGAGTACATACAATCCGCAACAAGTAGAACAACACGCGCAACAACTGTGGGAAGCGCACAAATCATTTGAAGTCAAACCTGATGATAACAAGGAAAAATACTACTGTCTCAGTATGTTCCCATATCCCAGTGGCAAATTACACATGGGACATGTGCGCAACTACACGCTGAGTGAAGTGATTGCCCGTTACCAAAAAATGCAAGGCAAAAATGTGTTACAACCGATTGGTTATGATGCTTTTGGTTTACCAGCCGAAAATGCCGCCATCAAACATGGCAAGGAGCCAGCTGAATGGACTTATGCCAATATGGAAGACATGAGCGCCCAGTTCAAACGTTTGGGGTTTGCTTTTGACTGGTCTCGTGAAATAGCCACCTGTAAGCCGGATTATTACCGCTGGGAACAATGGATGTTTGTT
>JAUHXW010000458.1 GCA_030426705.1 Gammaproteobacteria bacterium | reverse complement strand
TGTTCAATGGTTTGTTTCCCTTTATCGATTTGGATTCTGGCGGATCAGTGGACGGTTATATCCATGCACAAATGAAAATTATCAGCATGTCTGATGATGAGACCAAAATCATTCCTGGTCATGGCCCTTTGGCCACCAAGAAAGACTTGCAGGCTGCTCTGGATATGTTGATTGATGCCAAAAGCATCATCGCTAAGCACATTGAAAAAGGTGATTCTTTGGAAACCATTTTGGAAGCCAATCCTTTACAAAAATACCATGATGATTGGAACTGGGGTTTTATCACCACAGAGCGCATGACCAAGCAATTATTTAATGGATTATCAAATTCTCATAGCCACGAAGATGGCAAAGAACATTCACATTGAAATATAATTCAGCCGTGGAAAAAGCCGATGTTTTTACACATCGGTTTTTTTATTGGCATTGAAGATTGTTTTTTGCCTAAAACAACCCCATAAACATCAAAATTTTACTCTAAGGAACGGTTTCTCTCATGCGCAATCGATTAAAACAAATTCAGGATAATAAAATTTTTGAATGGACAGTGGTCACTGTCATCATTTTATCGGCTTTACTGATTGGCGCAAAAACCTATCACCTGCCACAATATGTTGTGAGCTTTTTGTATTATGCTGATTGGGCAGTCACCATATTCTTTTTAATCGAAATTTCAATTCGATTTATGGCGGCTGATGATAAAAAGGCATTTTTTAAAAGCGGCTGGAATATATTTGATACCCTGATTGTGGTCGTTAGCTTAATTCCTATCGAAGACTCTGAGATGGCGCTGGTGGGACGATTGGTGCGGGTATTCAGGGTGTTGCGGATGGTATCCATCGTACCAGAACTGCGGATACTGATTAACTCCCTACTCAAAGCCATGCCTCAGTTGTCGTACATCATGTTACTGATGTTCATCATCTTTTACATCTATGGTGCAGTCGGCAGTTTCTTCTTCAATGAAATCAACCCAGTACTGTGGGGCGACATCGCCACCAGCATGCTGACCCTGTTCCGCGTGATGACCTTTGAAGACTGGACCGATGTCATGTATGAAACCATGACCCTATATCCGTTGAGCTGGACCTTCTATTTGTCCTTCATCTTCTTCACCGCCTTCGCCTTTTTGAACATGGTGATAGGCATTGTGGTCAACGTTTTGGAAAAAGAAAACTCAGCGCATGAAAGACAACTGCTGATTGACAACAGCGAAGAAGAACTGACTCAACTTGACCACATCCAAAAGGAATTGGCTGAAATTAAGGCGATGTTGAGAGGTAAATAATTTTCAGAATAGGATTTTTTCTCTATCTATCCATTCAAATGATTTTATTTTTAATAATTAAACATCAATGCCCGCTGATTTTCTGAATTTCTCTAAAATATACATTTTCGGTGAGTTAGCAACCGAAAACAAATCATCTATATCATCTGGCAAACTATCTGCAAACCCTTGAAAGTCATAACTCTCATCTATTGTAACTCTTGCCATTTCAAAGTATGGTTTATAAGCCTCACGAATATGATCAACTAAAGATTGCTCAAGAAATAATTCATTTTTATGAAGAAGTGAGTTTAGTTCAAGGTAG
>JAUHXW010000136.1 GCA_030426705.1 Gammaproteobacteria bacterium | reverse complement strand
TTCCAGACCTTTCATTTTGGAAAATGTATCTGCACCGCTGCCAGCCAGCATCACATGCGGTGAATTCAACATCACTTGTTCAGCTGCCAAAATCGGATTTTTGGTGTAAGAAACACCGGCTACCGCGCCCGCTTGTATATCACTGCCGCGCATGATGGAGGCATCCAGTTCATGCTTGCCTGGCTTGGTATAAACGGCACCTTTACCGGCGTTGAAATGTGTTGAGTCCTCCATGATTCTGATGGCAGCGATGATGGCTTGGGTTGAATCACCTCCTTGTTCAAGCACTTGATAACCGGCATCCAGCGCAGCTTGTAAATCAGCTTTTATGCCCTTTTCTTGCTCAGCCGTTAATTGGTCACGCTTGATGGTCCCCGCACCACCATGGATCACAATGGAAAGATTTTGTTCTGCTGCCATCGCCAGCCCTCCGATAAAACACATAAAAAATGAAAGGATTCGCATATTGTTCTCATTGAATAATTCATCGACTACAATAGCAAAAAATATCGCTGCTTTGGCAAAATTATCGTGGAAAATTTAACTGCACAAGAAATCTCAGAATGGCTAACAGCTCATTACAACATCAAAGGTGAATTGATTAATTTGGTCGGTGATGTAGATTTAAACTACTTGTGCCAAACAGATCAAGCCAGTTACACCATCAAGATAAGTTGCAGCAAAGCATCAACCGCCTATGATTTTGAATCAGCTTTGTTACAACACCTTAAAGAAAATCACATTGAAACATTAAAACTACCATTGCCCGTTAATAATCAACAAGGACAATGGCTGACTACCATTGAACGTGACGGCGGGCCGTTTTTGTTACGTGTTTTGACCTGGGTGGATGGGCAGCTTTGGTCGGGTTTTTCACCACACAGTGATGAGTTGATGTACAGCTTGGGGCAGCAGGCTGCCAGGCTTGATCAGGTTTTGTCTGGTTTTGATTATGCAGAAGCACAGCGAGAATTTGACTGGGATTTGGCGCAAAGTTTATGGGTCAAAGAGCACCTTGATTTGTTTGCTCCGGAACAACAAAACACCTTGCAACATTTCATTGGTTTATTTGAAAAGAACTTGCCCGCTTACCAGCAACTGCGCCAACAAGTGATTCACAATGATTTAAACGACAACAACGTTTTGGTAAAAAGCTTAGATTTTAATAAGACGACCGTTTCTGGTTTTATCGACTTTGGCGATGCCATCAAATCGCAATTGATCAATGAGGTGGCGATTGCTTGTGCCTATGCCATCATGGCAAAAAACGACCCTTTAGCGGCGGCTAAGTCCATCATCAAAGGCTACCATCATGTCATTCCTTTGCAACAGGACGAACTGTCTCATTTGTACCATTTGATTGGCATGCGCTTGGTGGTCAGTGTAACCCAATCGGCGATTGCCAAAGCTGAGCAACCGGATAATGTATACAAGACCATCAGCGAACAAGCTGCCTGGAATTTGTTGAAATTGTGGCGTACTTATCATGGTGATTTTGTTCACTGTCATTTCCGTGAGGCTTGTGGTTTTGCCCCACATCCAAACCATGAAGAACTACAGGGGCATTTAAAAAAGCAATCAATCCGCCTTCAGGATATGTTCCCTGAGCACAGCGAGAAAAATAAAATTCAGCCCATTGACTTGAGTGTTGGCAGTACTTTGGTGGGCAACGCGGCGGACTATGAAAATCACGATTTGCACAGTTACCGCCTAACGGAGTTACAGCAACAACATGGCAATGCTTTGTTGGCAGGCGGTTATGGAGAAGCCCGTTCGTTTTATGCAGCCGATGCTTTCAGTTTTGAAGGTAATTGCGGCAAGGAATACCGCACCATCCACCTTGGTCTGGATGTGTGGTTGCCCACTGATACGGCCATTCATGCACCAATAGGCGGTACCATTGTTGGCTTGCAGAACAACGACCACAAACGAGACTATGGACCAACTGTAATTCTTCAGCATAGATACGACACTGATTCAGGTGAGCACCATTTTTACACCTTATATGGGCATCTGGGTCGTAAAACACTGGATTTACATCAATTAGGCGACACGGTCGCTGCTGGACAATTACTGGCCTGGGTCGGTGAAAATCATGAAAATGGTGGCTGGAGTCCGCATTTACATTTCCAAATCATGCATGATTTGTTGGGCAATCAAGGTGACTTTCCGGGTGCTTGCACACCCAATGATTGGCCAGTGATGCAAAGCATTTGTCCGGATCCGCAGTTGTTATTTGCTTATTCAAAGCCAGTACCACCTTCAGCCAGTAATCAGGACCTGATCACTTTCAGACAACAACACCTCGGCAAATCACTGAGCCTGTCATACTCAGAACCCATTCAAATGTTGCGCGGTGATGACGTTTATCTGATTGACCAATTTGGCCAAAAATACCTTGACACCTGCAACAATGTGGCGCATGTCGGTCATGAACATCCTGCGGTGGTCAAAGCAGGTCAGCAACAAATGGCGGTTTTGAACACCAACAGCCGTTATTTGCATCCAGCGATAGTGGATTTTACCCACGCTTTGTTACAAACCTTACCGGAACAATTATCGGTGGTTCACTTGGTAAATTCTGGTTCTGAAGCCAATGAACTTGCCCTACGTATGGCGAAAGCCTATTCAGGCGGTCGTCAAATCATAGCCCTGGAATCGGGCTACCATGGAAACAGCAACGCCTGTATTGACATCAGTTCCTATAAATTCGACGGCCAAGGAGGTCAAGGTGCTCCTGAAGATACACACATTGTACCTTTACCCGACGCTTTTCGTGGCAGGCATCGCGGTGCAAACTGTGCTGCAGCCTATGCAGCATATGTGGAGCAAGCCATTGCAAAAATGCAGCAGAACAACCGACAATTGGCCGCTTTTATCGCCGAAAGCATTGTCTCCTGTGGCGGTCAAATTGAATTGCCTGAAGACTATTTACAGCAGGTTTATCAAGCGGTTAGGAAAGCAGGTGGTGTTTGCATTGCCGATGAGGTGCAAGTGGGTTGTGGGCGCATTGGCAGTCATTTTTGGGCATTTGAACCGCATGGTGTGGTGCCGGATATTCTGACCATTGGTAAGCCCATTGGTAACGGTCATCCACTTGCTGTGGTGGTGTGTACCCGGGAAGTGGCTGATCGATTTGCTAACGGCATGGAGTATTTCAACACCTTCGGTGGCAATCCGGTCTCTGCCACCATTGGCTTCAGTGTATTGAATGTGATGAGAGCAGAAAATCTGCAGGCCAATGCTTTAAACATTGGCAATCACCTCAAAAACGGCTTGGTGCAATTACAACAACAATTCCCGCTGATTAAAGATGTGCGTGGGCAGGGTTTATTCCTGGGGTTTGAACTGTGTGATGATGATTTAAATCCTTTGGCACAACAAGCCAGTTATTTGGCCAACCGTATGCGGAAACTGGGCATTCTGATCAGTACCGATGGTCCGGATCATAATGTCATCAAAATCAAACCCCCAATGACCTTCAATCAAGGCCACGCCGATGAATTATTGAGCCGATTAGCGACCATTTTGGCTGAAACATATATGAGCAAAATGACTTCCAAAAATTAGGCACTGCCTGTGGGTAGTTGACTTCAGTCAACCATTTTATTTTTTCTGAGTCAGGTCGGCTAAAGCCGACTACCCTTTGGTAGGATTAAAAGAGCCCAAGAAGATAAATATATAGGCATCAATGTGTCTTTTGTTGACATGTGTTAGAATGGCCGACCCAATAAATTCAAGGAAACAACATGCAAATAAAAGACAACTGTGTGGTTGCCATGCACTACACGTTAACCAACGACCAGGGCCAGGTACTCGACTCATCAGAAGGTCGTGAGCCATTGAAATTTTTACAAGGTGCTCACAACATTATCATCGGCCTGGAAAAAGCCATGGTAGGAAAAGCTGTTGGTGACTCTTTTGAAGTTTCCATTGAGCCGGAAGAGGCTTACGGTGTTCGCCACGAACAAATGATCCAAAAAGTGCCAAAATCAGCCTTCCAAGGTGTTGATAACATCGAGGTTGGCATGAGCTTTCAAGCACAAACAGAACACGGTCCAGTACCGGTAAAAATCACTGAAGTGTTGGATGATGTGGTCACTGTTGATGGTAACCACGAATTAGCCGGTGAACGCCTGCATTTCAAAGTCAGCATTGAAGAAGTTCGTGAGGCGACCAAAGAAGAAATGGAGCATAATCACGCCCATTAAAGTGTTTGTTCCGCAAACACTTCTTTTTCCTTCGGAAAAAACCGTAATTGCTTCACAGTCATCAATGAGTCGCCCTGAAAGGTTCGCTTTGCTCACCAAGGGGCGACATAAAGATGATTGCTACGAGGCCACTTGACCTACAAGGATGTAGGTCTGCAGCGGAGACAGGAGTTGGCAGCGGTGGAGCACAAGGGTGTAGGCCTGTAACGATAGCAGGAGCGGAAGCTGCGCTTAAACGCCATAACCTTAAAACTTTCAAAGAATGAAATTCTTTCATTGCTAAGAGTTACCTAACTAACCGTCATACCGGCGCAGGCCGGTATCCAGCGTCTTTAACCCCAACAGAACGATTAAACCAACCCATCATACAAATCATTCCAATAGGGGTTTTGTTCTTCAATTAATTTTACTTTCCAGGCTCTTTTCCATTCTTTGATTTGTTTTTCTCTGGTAATAGCAGCTTCCATGGTTAGATGCTGTTCAAAATAAACCAGAGCATGGGTTTGGTATTTTTTTGAAAACCCTTCAACCAGGTCATTTTTATGCTGATACACTCTGTGGATTAAATCGCTGGTTACACCCACATAAAGTGTTCCATTTCTTTTGTTGCTTAGGATGTAAACTGCGGGTTGCTTCATGGGAAAATTGTTTGCTTTATAGTTATTGTAACATCACCCAAAAGACACTGGATACCGGCCTGCGCCGGTATGACGACCTATGGGTTATTTCTGGATGAAAATTTTGATTCCGTCCATGAATTAATTTAGACATACTGATTCATTACATAAACGTAACAACTTATTCAACAAAAACTTTTACTTAGAAGTTATCATAACTTACGAATTATGTTTTTTAATTTCAAAATAACACCCTTCACATATAACCATGATTTTGGCATGACTTTCAGAAATGTCATTCCATTCACCTTGCTCAATTAAAACTTTATCACATTGTCTGCACCATGCTTCTTTGAAGGGATACTCTGGATCTGAATTTTCTGTTGCTTCAATAAAGCCCAGCCCTTCTCCATACTGAAGATGTTGACAGATAAAAGCAGGCTTTTGTAAGCCATGATTTTTGCACTCCATTTTGCTATCTTTATTTAGTGAATTTCCCATATTTGTTTTAAAGCAATCGATTAGCGAGTTTAACTGATACCTTCTTCATATCTAAATAGTACCATGTATTTAATTAGTACAATTATCAAGTTGTTAGATTGATCCCTCCAAAGATTGAGTTCAAATTCAGTTTAATTTTTTTATTTACTTAATGATTCCATGTTCTGCGTGTATAGAAAACTTGTTACCAGATGGGTCTGTAAACTTCAATCTATGTCCACCAAGGTCTTCGATTTCTTCATACTCAATATTGTTTAATTTGAGTCGATCTTTAAATGGGTATTCTGGTTGATTATTTGAGCTTTCAACATGTATCCAAAATGATGAAATAATATGATTATCTGTTTCGAAGATATCCTTATGAGATGGTGAACCAACTTGTCGCATATCAATTATTAAATCAATGTCAAACTTGCAAATCAATCGTCCTGCTTTCAAATTGAACATGCCTAGTTTGTCTACGTAAAACAAAACACTGTCTTCGACGCTTACGACTGATATATCTAAATAAACCTTTTGTTTTCACATTTAAAAACCAAAGTATATCAAGTTCGGGTACTCAGTTTTTTCAAATAAGAAATTAATTACCCAAAACCAAAAACTTCCGCCGTAACGGAAGTTTTTCTGAGGACAAATACATACCTTCTTACAGCATTTTTTCCAGCCTATCCAGGGTGGTTTTGTCGTCGGATTGGCTGAGCCAGAAGAGGGCTTTTTTCTTGATGTTTTTGTGGTAGTTGCCCTTGAGGATGGCGAACAGGGCGTCGGCGGATTGTTGGCTGGGGAGTTGTGATAAAACGAATACCGCGTTTTCCTGCTCGCTTTCATTGGATGCGCTTTTAAGCAATTCAATGGACGCTTGCTGGGCTTGTTCTGGGTCATTTTGCGCCAGCCAGAACAGTGAATGTTCTCTCACTTCAGGATCTTGGTGAGTTTTAACCAATTGAGCCAATTGTTGACTGGCTTCTGTTGAGTTGATTTGCGACAAGCTGAAGATGGCCTTTTCTTTGATTTCACGGCTTTGCGATTCATTCATCAGGTTCATCAAAAACTGCGGTAAGTTGTCAATACCGTCAGTTTGGCTGAGCCAAAAAATGGCATCGGCTTGTTGTTCGCTGTTCTGATCATTGGTGGCAATCTTTTTCAATAAAGCAATGGCTTGTGGGCTTTCGTGTTGGCTTAAGGCAAAGTTGATATGCCGTTTAACAGCGCCTTGGGGCAGTTCATGGTAAAGCTTTTCCAAGTAGTCATACCCATCATTTTGGCGTTGTCCCAGCCAGAAAACGGCTTGTTCGGAGAATGCAAGTCGATTCATTTTTGCCAGTTCATAGATGGCTGTTGCTGCAGCTGGATCAGGGTGAAGGCTCATGACATACAAGCTGCCGTTGTCATCATCTGCGGTCAGTGCCTGTTGTTTGAGCCATGAAATGCTTTGTTGTGTTGTGACGTTTTGAATCCAGTCAATGGTCAAGCCATCTGCTTTGACCTCACAACTGTCTCCGATTGGCATGATGCGTGCTATTTCACCCTGCTTGAACTGGGTGAATACATGGATGTTCTGGGTCAAAGGGCTGTCACTGGATGAACCATAGCCATGTTGATCTTTATTGAGGTCACAAGTCATTTGTTCACCTTGGTTATAACAACACATGGAGCGGGTTTCCGGTGCGGCTTTGATGCTGTAAACAAACCAGCCATTATCGACAGTATGGCTGTATTCACTGAGACCTTGATTTATCGCTTGGGTTTTGATGCGTTTCATGGGTTGGGCCATGGCGTTACCGAAAGTGAACAGTAACGCGATGGACCATAATGATGTTAAGTTTTTCATGGTTGTACTCGCTTTGGTTGGTAAGGTTTAATCTTCAATGGCTTCAATCAGCGCATCGGGGTTGGTTACGCCAATCATTCTGATGATTATTTTTTTGGTTTCATGGTCTTGTTCGGCTTTGAACAGTTTCAGCATGGCATCGGTGTTGTCCTGCATCATCAGGGCGTTCAACACGCTTTGTTTGATGTTTGCATTACCTGTTTTGAATTGCTCGAGTAAAAAGTCTTCGTTCAGCTCTTGAGATGTCATGCCCAAAGCCTGGAAAAAGGCTTCCTGATCGATGTTGTCTGGGTTTTCGTTATAGAGCTTCATGAGTTCTTCGGTGGCATCCATGGCCCCCAGGTGTCTGATGATGTCGGCTTTGATTTCATTATCACTTTCCTGCTGGTATATTTCTTGTAAGGCTGTGACTTCGTCCATGGCCATCAAGGTTGAAAGTAA
>JAUHXW010000135.1 GCA_030426705.1 Gammaproteobacteria bacterium | reverse complement strand
CTCACAAACGAAATGCTGATGGTGTTTGCCATCCTGGCTTATACCGTGCTGATGTTTGTGACCGAAGTGATACGCATTGATGTGGCGGCTTTGTTGATATTGGTGATGCTTGGGCTTTCCGGTTTGGTACCTGACACCCATTTGTTTGATGGTTTTGCTTCCAATGCGGTGATTGCCATCATTGCGGTGATGATTTTAGGCGCTGGATTGGATCGAACTGGCGTGATGACTGCAGTGGCCAATTTGATTTTAAAAATTGGCGGAAAGACAGAAAAAACCGTGATGCCAGTGGTTTCCATGACCGTTGGTGGCATTTCCGGGTTTATGCAAAATGTGGGGGCCACCGCCTTGTTTTTACCGGTGATGAGCAAAATTTCCAGTGCCGCTGAATTGCCCATATCAAGGTTACTGATGCCCATGGGTTTTTGCGCCATACTTGGCGGAACAGTCACCATGGTGGGTTCTTCTCCGCTGATTTTGCTCAATGATTTGATTGAGACTTCCAATCGGTCGTTACCGCCTGGTGCCGATACCATGCCCACTTTTGATTTGTTTGCCACCACCCCAATTGGGCTGGCTTTGTTAACTGTTGGTATCTTGTATTTTTTACTGTTGGGTCGTTTTTTATTACCGAAAGCCAAAGAAATTTCTCACATCCATAATCACAAGTCTGACAGCTACTTTCGCGACACCTATGGCATTGACAAAAATGTGACTGAAATGATAGTCAATAGGGACAGCCCTTTGGTAGGTAAAATGATTGAGGAACTGGAGTTTGATAACCACATTCCCAACATTGTCGCGTTGTTTACCGAAGGTGAATCAATGCTCTCGCCCCCGAGGAACAAGTTTATCTGGAATGGTGCGATTCTTGGCGTGATGGGAAGTAAGGAACAAATAGAAGCCTTCGCAGAGGAATTTAACCTCTCCATTTTACCCAAATTAAAACAATTCAAGCTGGACTTTAATCCTTCTATTTCAGGTACATCAGAAGCTGTGGTGGTTCCTGGGTCCAGATATTTAGGCGTAAAATTATCTGAATTTCACTTCCGCAAAGAATTCGCCATCACTATTTTGGCGGTTTCCAGGAACAACAAAATATACACAGGCGAAGCGATGTACAACCTGGAATTACAACTGGGTGATACCTTCATAATACATGGTCGCTGGACCGATCAAATGGGCTTAGGCCGCTCTCGAAATGTGGCGCTGGTCAGTGACGTACCCACAGAGCCACAACGACCACAAAAAATTCCTTTTGCCTTGTTGTTTTTTGCGCTGAGTATAAGCCTGGTTATTTTTACCGATTTGAAACTTTCCTTGTCTTTATTAACTGGCGCGATTGGTATGATCATTTTTGGGGTGCTGAATATGGACGAAGCATACCGGGCAGTCAGTTGGAAAACTGTTTTTCTGCTGGCCTGTCTGATTCCCTTGGGCTATGCCATGGAACACACAGGCGCGGCAGCCTGGATAGCACAAAATGCCATTCAATTCCTTGGTCAACAACCACAAATCATTTACCAGCTGGCCATTGCTGGTTTGGCAACGGTGTTTTCCCTGGTGATGTCGAATGTAGGTGCCACCGTTTTGTTGGTACCATTAGCCATTAACATCGCTTTGGAAACAGGTGGCAATCCGGTGGTTTATGCTTTGATCGTAGCGATCTCGACCTCAAATGCATTTTTACTGCCCACCCACCAGGTTTCAGCCTTGATCATGGGTCCTGGTGGCTATGCCGTTAAAGACTTTCTGAAAGTAGGTAGCATCATGACCTTGTTGTTTATTGCGGTTTCTGTGCCATTGATTAACTGGCTTTTTTAACCTCGGATTTTTTCATTTGGCAGGCCTGCTGGATTTTTAACTCAAAAAGTTCACGCAGCAATTTTTTGCTATCAGCGCTGATGCCATTTTTACAAAAGTTACATTCAGCCAATTGATCAATAATCAATTCTATTTCTTTCATTATTTTTTTAAATTCAAATTCATTCATGACTCATACCCCAGAGTTTTTTCATGCTTCTATCTTAAAAAAACAGCCGAAGGAAAAATATGGCAATTTTCCTAATGGCTTGTAGGAAAATATAGACAATGTGCATCCTGTCATTTGGTCGACTCATGGTATAATTGGCCTTTTACCTTTGAATAAACTCAATGATTAAACTGGTTCTTTTAAGGCATGGGCAAAGCGAGTGGAATCTGGCCAATAAATTCACTGGCTGGAAAGATGTTGATTTGACCGAAAAAGGCGAAGCGGAAGGCCAAACAGCGGGTCAATTATTAGCAGAAGCAGGCTTTGAATTTGATTTAGCTCATACTTCGGTGTTGAAACGGGCCATCAAAACCCTGAACATTGCTTTGGAAGAAATGGATCAATTGTGGTTACCGGTTAAACGCTCCTGGCGACTGAACGAACGTCATTATGGCGCGTTGCAGGGCTTGAATAAAGCCGAAACAGCCGCCAAATATGGTGATGAGCAGGTTCACATCTGGCGCCGAAGCTATGATGTGCCACCGCCGAAACTGGATTGGGATGATGAACGCAACATCGCAGCGGATCGTCGCTATGCAGCCATGAGCAAAGAGCAGATACCTTTGGGTGAATGTTTGAAAGACACGGCTGAAAGGGCACTGCCCTATTGGCATGAAAATATCGTCCCTGATTTGAAAGCAGGAAAAAAACTCATCATTGCGGCTCATGGCAATTCGTTGCGAGCTCTGGTGCAATACTTGGACAAGGTTTCCAATGAGGATATTTTGAAATTAAACATTCCAACTGGTGTTCCCCTGGTATATGAACTCGATGATGATTTAAAACCAATAAAAAGCTATTACCTGGGCAACCAGGAAGAACTGGCCAAAGCCATGGATGCAGTGGCCAATCAGGGTAAAGCAAAGTAACCAGAAAGACACGTTAATCATGAACAAACAATACCCCATACTGGACCAAATCAACATTCCAGCTGATTTGCGCAAATTAGATAAATCACAGCTGTCTCAAGCCGCTGATGATTTGCGGGCGTTTTTGATTGACGAAATTTCTCAATGCGGCGGACATTTCGGCTCTGGGCTTGGCACAGTAGAACTGACTGTGGCTTTGCACTATGTGTTCAACACCCCGCACGACCGCATCGTTTGGGATGTGGGTCACCAGGCCTATCCGCATAAAATTCTGACCGGACGCAAAAACCGCCTCCAAACCATCAAACAAAAAGATGGTTTGGCACCCTTTCCAAAACGATGTGAGAGTGAATATGACACTTTCGGTGTTGGTCACTCATCTACTTCAATAGGCGCGGCGCTGGGTATGTCCTTGGGCAGTCAAATTGCGGGTGAGCAACGTGATGTGGTGGCCGTAATTGGTGATGGTGCAATGACTGCGGGTATGGCCTATGAAGCCTTGAATCACGGCGGCGAATTGGACACCAACATGCTGGTGGTTCTGAATGAGAACGAAATGTCGATTTCGCCCAATGTCGGTGCACTGACCCGCATGTTGATTAAAATTGTCAGCGGTCGCACCTATAATCGCATGCGTGAGAAATCCAAACGCATGATGCGACGTGGCTCCTGGTTGTGGAAATTTTTATCACGCTGGGAAGAACACACCAAAGGCATGTTTGTTCCCAACACTTTATTTGAAGAATTG
Organism: Gammaproteobacteria bacterium; assembly: GCA_030426705.1. Classification (GTDB taxonomy): domain Bacteria; phylum Pseudomonadota; class Gammaproteobacteria; order Xanthomonadales; family Marinicellaceae; genus Marinicella. The sequence goes on along the minus strand of JAUHXW010000135.1, from coordinate 3,973 downwards.
GGTTTTCACCACCTCGGCCCCATTGATGGTCATGATGTGGACCAACTGGTGGAAAAGCTGGAAATTGCCAAAGAAATCAATGGCCCCAAACTGCTGCACATCATCACCAAAAAAGGCAAAGGCTACAAACCGGCAGAAGAAGACCCCATCAAATACCATGCAGTGGGCAAATTCAATCCCGAAGAAGGCATCAAAAGCAACAACAAACCATCCAAACCCAGCTATACAGAAGTTTTTGGTCAATGGCTGTGCGATATGGCACGCATAGATTCGAAATTGGTCGGTATCACACCTGCGATGCGTGAAGGCTCTGGTCTGGTTGAGTTTTCCAAGCTGTTCCCCAAGCGCTATTTTGATGTCGGCATTGCTGAACAACATGCTGTGACTCTGGCAGCAGGTATGGCTTGTGAGGGTATAAAACCGGTTGTTGCGATTTATTCATCCTTTTTACAACGCGCCTATGATCAATTGATTCACGATGTAGCGATTCAAAACCTGGATGTGCTGTTCGCCATAGATCGTGGTGGCGTGGTCGGACCGGATGGTGCCACTCATGCTGGCAACCTCGACATTTCCTTTTTGCGTTGTGTGCCCAATATGACCATCATGGCTCCTGCCGATGAAAATGAATGCCGCCAAATGTTGTACACCGGCCACCAACATCCCGGACCAGCAGCTGTCAGATACCCAAGGGGCAAAGGCCCTGGCGCAGCAATCCTCCCAAAAATGACTGAGCTGCCCATTGGTAAGGCAGATATGGTCAGAAAAGGTGGTAAAGATGTGGCGATTTTGAATTTTGGAGCCCTGCTTGACCAAACTGAATTGGCTGCTGAAAAACTCGATGCCACCGTGGTCAATATGCGCTTTATCAAACCGATTGATCGCAATATGATTGAAAAAATGGCCCGCAAACACAGCCACATCGTAACCCTGGAAGACAATGTGATTCAAGGTGGTGCTGGCAGTTACGTCAATGAAATTTTGCATGAACTTAACATCCAGACCCCTGTGTTGAACCTGGGTTTACCCGATAAGTTTCAGGATCACGGCACCCGTGAACAATTACTGGAAGAAGCCGGTCTAACGTCAGCAGAAATCCTCAAACGCATTCAAGCCTTTTTGCAAAATAAACAATCGGCCAAGGTTTATTCTTTGTAGCAAAGATGTGCTTAGCCCATCTTTGATAATATTTTTTTAAGTTAAATATTCTTTTGTCATACTGAGTAAGCGAAGCACATCGAAGTATCTCAGCATCGAAGGAGAGAGCCAGCCAGCTTGATGAGATCTTTCGAATTCACGGCCTTAGGCACAACGTTAATGCTTCTTTACTTTGTAAAACCACAATAACGTTGTTACCTTGTCTTCGTTCCAATCAAGATGACATTTGTTTTATATGCTGAATTTGTTGATTCACGATTTAAATCTCACACACCCCTTTATCCCCTCTCAAGAGGGGAGATGAATTAATGTTTTTTTAGCTAATTCAAAAAATTGTGATTTGCAGAGTTCAGTTAATTATTTATTAAAATGATGAACAAGCTCCCCTCTTGAGAGGGGTTGGGGGTGTGTATTGACCCAAAATAAATCCATTAACGATATGATTTTCCATGCACACACATAAAAAATAGCATCGTAGGATGTGCTTTGCCCATCAGAACCAGGGATATAGCAAAACTGAACACAGGTGATGGGCAGAGCCATCCTACATTTCTTGTTATTTTACAAGCCAGGCACTTTGATGCAGTCCTGGAAGCGTTCATCAAACCAGTAGTGCGCTCCAGCGTGAGACAAGCAATTAAAAACTCTTTTTAGCCAAAGTTTTACTGATTTCAGTGACTTTCATCAACGCTGCTGAACCATACCAGGGTATCAATTCCATTTTCAAACGTCCTGCTTTGATGGCTGGATCAGTGTTGGTCAAAGCTTCTGCTTCCTCCACAGTTTTCACATCAAAAATATAAATGCCTTGAATGCCCTGGTCATTTTTGGCAAACGGTCCGGCCAATACCAATTCACCACTTTCTGCCATTCGGATGATGTTATCCATGTGGGCTTTTTGCAATTTAGCAGCTTCTTCTGGGGTTTGACCCCTGTTTGGTCCTTGTTTCAAAAACGCCATCACGTACATTTTCATGCCATAATCATCAGCACCCAGTTCTTGAGCCAATTCGGCATTATAATCTTCTGGCACACTACTTTCAGATTCTTCAGCCAAAGCTCCCTCAGCAAAAAACAGACTCAAAAACAACACAATCATTCGTTTCATAAACCCACCTTGAATATTTTCAAACCACAATATCATAACCCGGTCACACTTTTCATCACAGCCGTTAATTTCTCTTGATAATTCTATACTTTTCTTTAATTTTGTTTTTACAATGATTGAGAACACTAAAAATTGGGAAAAGAGGTGCGCATGAACAAGTTTATATGGTTGTTTTTATTATTATCAGAGTCCGTCTTTGCAGAAATTGAATGGCCTAACATCATTGAACCTAATCCATTGTTTTTTAACGGATTTGGTGATGGGGTTGCTAATATGGATGAATGGTTGGTGATTGGTGAAACACAATACAGCGACCATGTATCTAATGGCGGCGCCCTGCACGTGTATCAGAATGTTAATGGGCTGTGGACGCTGTATCAAACTTTAACAGCCGACGATGCTGAAAACAACGACCAGCTTGGATCTGCTGCTGCCATAGAAAGAAACCACCAAACAGGTGAACTCTGGATTGTTGGCACCGCCTTGAATGATGACGACTCCGGGCCCGACCAAGGTGCAGTTTATGCATTTCAAATGGACAATCAAGGTGACTTTATTCAACGCAGAAAATTCGTCGGCACCAATGCTTCACGGGACTTTGGCAAATCTGTTGCTTTAAATTTTGATTATATTGAAGATGTTGATGCCCACCTGTGGGTACTGGTTATTGGTGATGATTTCATGCGTCGACCCGATAACATTGGCGGTGGAACTCATTCAACAGGAGGCATGACAATTTATAAGAAGAATGACGGTATGGGAAATTTCATCTGGGATCAAGAACCCGTTCAGACCAGCCAGTTCTTTTTAGATAGTCTGGACAGTTTTGACCGCTGGGGAACTTCCGTTTCCGTGGATGGTATTTATATTGTGGCTGGAGCCACGGGTTGGGATGTGCCAGATGGGAATGGTGGCACTTTCATCGATGCTGGCGGTGTGTTTTTTGCATTCCGGGATCACTTAACTCAAACCTGGTCCTGTTGCTCAGTTTTAACTGCACCCACTCCGGTAGGCAGTGCCAACCTTGGTCAGGCGGTTGAAGTCATCAAACAACCTTTCAATAACATTTCGGTCATCGGTGGTGCGCCTTTAGAAACACCGGAAAACTCTTCCGACCAAAATGGTGCGGTTTATATCTGGCAAAATTCAGGCTTTGTGCAGAAGTTAGTCCCTTCGGTTGATATCAACAATCAGGGAGAACGATTCGGCAGCAGCATAGCTGCCAACGGTGATACTTACTTCGGAACCAATGAATTATTAATCAGTGCACCTAACAGCGAAGGTAATAAGGGTCGCGTTTATTTGTTCAGTAAAAATCCTGAGTACAATGGTGCCAATGAACTGTACCTTGAGAAACAAACAATCATCGGCTCTGACAATGATACTTCTCCATGGGATGTTGGGCAATTTGGCTACCGGGTTTCCAGTGATGGACGTAACCATGTTGCTGTAAGTGCATCCTTACAAATAGGCTCACACCGTCGGGTATCCACCAAGGAATACCCTATTTTTGTCAATGGCTTCGAATCTCCTGTGCAGCAATAAGCAATTTAAAGCGCCATAAACATGACTTTAGTAAGATGCTTTTGATGTCTCAATCAGTTAGAGTATGCCTCAGTCAAATGACTCATCAGGACTGCTGAACTTTTCATCAGTCTGACAGGTCTACAAACAATTTGCATCGAAGAGGTATCTATGTCATTAAGT
>JAUHXW010000457.1 GCA_030426705.1 Gammaproteobacteria bacterium | reverse complement strand
CCTGAGCCACTGGCTTCTTTGTTGATATTTCCCTGCCACAATCCTTTAGTAATGATGGGGTCTGGGTCTAGATGATGGCGCATAAAAACAAGGCAGCAATAGAAGTACGCGGTTCGATCCTGTTGACTTTGCATGTTTTTTAACAATAAATTCAGGTTGTCTTTGTCATTGGCGTCAATACCTGCATAACGTGCTGAATAAACACCCGGTTGACCATTCAAAGCCGGGACAATCAAACCTGAATCATCGGCCAAAGCCGGTAAGCCGGATAATTGGCTGGCATGACGCGCTTTGATAATGGCATTTTCAACAAAAGTGGTACCGGTTTCTGCGACCTCATACTCTGAGTTTTTGGGTTGGGGCAGTAATTCAATACTCAAGTCTGCAAAGGCATCGCTGAACTCACGCAGCTTGCCTGGATTGCCACTGGCAAGCATTACTTGATGCGGTTTGGTGATCATTGCGCCAGGGCTTTGAATTGTGCTTCAATCAACTGTTGGATGCCATGCTCTGCCAAATCCAAAAGTTCATTCAATTCTTCACGACGAAAAGCGTGACCTTCAGCGGTTCCTTGAACCTCAATAAAGTGACCCCCGTCATTCATCACCACATTCATGTCGGTTTCGGCATTTGAATCCTCGGGGTAATCCAAATCCAGTACGGGTTCGTTGTCAAAAATACCAACTGATACTGCCGCCACTGCACCATGGATGGGATTGGTTTTGAGTTGGCCAGATTGCAGCAGTTTGTTGACCGCATCACACATGGCCACATATGCACCGGTGATCGAAGCTGTGCGAGTACCACCGTCTGCCTGTATCACATCGCAGTCTACCGTGATGACTTTTTCACCCAAAGCTTTCAAATCAACCACCGCGCGTAATGAACGGGCAATCAAACGCTGAATCTCTAGAGTACGACCACCTTGCTTGCCTCTGGATGCTTCACGTCCCATGCGGGAATGCGTAGAACGTGGCAACATGCCATATTCAGCAGTGACCCAGCCTTGACCAGAGCCTCGTAACCAATGAGGTAAGCGGTCTTCAACACTGGCATTGCACAAAACTTTGGTGTTGCCACAGGCAATCAGCACAGAGCCTTCGGCATGCATGGTGTAGTTGCGCTCAATACTGACAAGTCTTAATTCATTGTTCTGGCGATTGGATGGTCTCATCATGAAGTTTGGTTTTGAAAGGGGGTATTTTACCATTGCTATGTCAGAAACGCTGAAAATCTCCTCTGAGTAGAAACTGAATGTCACTGTTGTTAGGAAGTGAACTGGTTCATGGTTTTGTGGCAATGCATTTGAGACAGGTGAAAAAAAGTAAATGATTTGCTAAAATAATTGTTTTAGATAATTTGAGGGTAGTCATGGCTTGGATATTTTTAATAACTTTGATTGTGGTTGGATTATTGGCAGCTTCCCAAAAAGTGGGTGAATTGATTCCTGCCAGTAAAGGTTTGACCGATTCTTTGAAACAAGCAGAGGGCTGGGTTGGTCTGGTTGCGGTGTTTTTGGGGTTGTGGTGGTTGCTGCGTATGTTGTATTACATCAAGTTGATAAAGTATGCTTTTCTGACTTGGTTAATCGCTGTTTTG
>JAUHXW010000134.1 GCA_030426705.1 Gammaproteobacteria bacterium | reverse complement strand
ACTGATGTGCAATTGCTCAGGAAATAGCACCATGCGTTCAACCGGTGACCACCAAAGAATCGGATCACCTTCTGAATACCAGGGAAAAATACCATGACGATAAGCAGCTACCAATCTTTTGACTGATAAATCACCGCCAAAACAAAGTAAACCATCAGGCTCACTTAAAGCCTTTTCACAATCGGGAAAATCTGATTGATCATAAAGGTAAGGAATCATCATGACTGCACAAATGGGCGACTTTAAGCCGCCCGTTATGTGAATTACTCTTGTGCGTCAAGATAACGTTCGGCATCTAAGGCCGCCATACAGCCCGATCCGGCAGAGGTGATGGCTTGTCGATAAATATGATCCATCACATCTCCAGCCGCAAACACACCTTCAATTGAGGTTTGTGTTGCGTTGCCTTGCTGGCCTGATTCAACAGTGATGTAACCATGTTCCATTTTTAGTTGGTCTTCAAAAATTTGTGTGTTGGGTTTGTGGCCAATGGCTATAAACACGCCTTGAACATCCAGTGTTTGGGTGCTGTTATCTTTGACATTTTTAACCCGCAAACCATTGACTCCAGCATTGTCACCCAAAACTTCATCAACCACATGATCCCAAACCAGCTCAACATTACCATTCTTAGCCTTTTCAAAAAGTCGATCTTGTAATATCTTTTCAGAACGCAAAGCATCACGGCGATGGACCAGGTAAACCTTGGAGGCAATGTTTGATAAATACAGCGCTTCTTCAACCGCTGTGTTACCTCCACCGACTACAGCAACGGGCTGATCTCGATAGAAAAAACCGTCACAAGTGGCACAGGCTGAAACACCTTTGCCTTTGAAGGCTTCTTCAGACTCAAGGCCTAAATACATGGCACTTGCGCCAGTAGCAATGATCAGCGCATCGCAAGTGTATGTGGCTTGATCACCTTTTAAAGTGAAGGGTCGTTGTTGCAAATCAACTGAGTTGATGTAATCAAAAACCACTTGCGTATTGAACTTTTCTGCATGTTGCAGCATGCGGGACATTAATTCGGGGCCTTGCAAATCGCCAGGATCGCCTGGCCAGTTTTCGACTTCTGTGGTGGTCATTAATTGGCCACCTTGCTCAAGGCCTGTGATGATTACTGGATTCAAATTGGCTCGAGCGGCATAAACGGCAGCTGAGTATCCAGCAGGACCAGAACCAACGATGATAAGTTTGTGATGTACGTTTTCCATTTTTCTGCAACTAAACTAAAAAGAAACTGATGTTATACCCAGGCGAATGATTTGTAAAATATTAAAAATAACTCACTGTGATATATTTTTCTGAATAAGTGGGAAAATTTGTAAGAACTGAATAACCTTGTTTTGTTATGATGATGAGAAGAATTAAAACCCGATTCATATTTGCAAAATTGATGTAAAATAATGGATGAATAAAATTTAATTTTACAATTGTGTAATGATTGAAAAACCAGCCATTGATGATTAAAAAGACACCGCAACTCAATTCAAATTTTAAAATTGTTTGTTTAACAGTTTTGCTGTGTTTGGTTAACACTGCTGTGGCCGAACAAGTGGTACTGCAATTGAAGTGGGAACATGAATTTCAATTTGCAGGGTATTATGCCGCACAGTGGCAAGGCTTTTATCAAGAACAGGGTTTGGAGGTTGAAATACGTTCTGCTGTAACCCCAGAGCAAAAAACATTGAACCCGGTGGATGAAGTTGTTAGCGGAAGGGCTGATTTTGCCATTGGTGACCTTGATATATTAAAAGCGATTGATGATGGGGAGGAATTGCTTATATTGGCACCATTATTTCAACATGCGCCTACCTCCATTGTTACTTTGGAAGCGCATAAAATTGAGTCTATTAATGATTTGATTGGTTTAAGAGTTGGAATGATTGACATCAGCTCAGAGAATGTTGAGTCGCTTTCTATGTTTCGTTTTCATGGAGTGGATCCTAACAGGATTCAACTCATAGAGAAAACACCTTTGGTAGAAGATTTGGTCAATGGTGAGTTGGATGCCATAGTCACTTATGGTGTTTCTGCGGCTTACCAAGCGCAAGAACTGGGCGTTAAAATTAATTCAGTCGACACCGCAAAATTTGGCACCCACTTTTTTGGTGATGTTTTATACACCAGGAAATCACTCTATGAAAACAACCAGAAGTTGGTCAATTCATTTCTTGAAGCCAGTATGCGGGGGTGGAAATACGCATTAAATAACAAATCAGAAATAGTAGATCAAATATCTCATAATCTTCCCAGGTATTTAATCCAATACAAAGATTTTTATGGTTACAACAGTTTTTTTTCAGAATACATCGTCAATTATATAAAGTGGCCAGAAATAAAACTGGGATACATTGATTATGATCGCTGGAATAAAATATACAATGACTTGAAATACATTGGAATTTTTAAGAATCAATGGAATCTGGATGACTATATTATCGATGACTATTCGATAGATTATTCTTCTTGGATTGTAAATACATTAATTGGGTTGTTTTTTATGATGGTGTTGGTTTTATTGATTTTGTATCAACAAACCAGTATGTATCGATATTTGATGATATTTATCGCACTGACCACAACTTTTGCTTATTATTTCTTTGAAAAAAATCTCAAGGCAGAACATCAACAGCGGCTCAGGTTTGAAACATTGGTTGAACTTGAGTCAATAAAATCAAATTTAATGGGACTGATTAACAGTAACATCTCATTACTGAAGGGCTTTGCCACTCACATAAGTAATAACCCTGACATAAATGCTGAAGAATTCAAAACATATGCTGAACAGGTGTTTGATTATGGCAATGCTTTGATTAATTTTGCTGCCGCTCCCGATTTGGTGGTCAGCCTGGTTTATCCTATAGCAGGTAATGAAGGTGTTTTGGGGCTTGATTATACAAAAAACGCCGCGCAAATAGATGAAGTGCTCGACTCAACGTACACCAATAAGGTGATCATGGCCGGACCGCTGAATCTGGTACAAGGCGGTGATGCCCTCATAGCCAGAGTGGCCGTTTTTGCAAATAATAACTCAGAAGAATTTTGGGGCATCATTTCCGCTCCCACAGACCTTAATCTTATACTTTCATTAGCCGGTGTTTTTAAAAACGATCTTATTTCTGAAATTGCCATTAAAAAAATCGGTGATGATGAAAAAATGATTCATGGTAATCAGTCATTGTTTTTTGATGATCGAGCCATCAATGTTCAATTCGAAGTGGCTGATACTGTATGGAGTTTGAATGCCAAACCAGTGACAGGCTGGGAATATTCTGAATTGAGATTATGGTTTTGGAGATTGATTCCTTTGACTTTGACGTTGATATTCTTTTATTTTCTATTTGTCAGAAATAAGCAAAGGGAAAAAAATCGCGCTTACAAAAAGGCGATTAAAAGGAATGAACGCTTATTGCTCGAAGTGGGAGAGTTGGCGCATGTAGGCGGCTGGCGATTGGAAGCCAATGGTGTTTTCAGTCAATGGACAGCGGTCAGTAAAGAAGTTTTGGGTGAACATTTTCCTGAACACTTAAATCATCTCAATGAATTCACCCATCTTTTTACCGGAATGGAAGCTGAAAAAATAGCTACAGCATTTAATCGCGCCATTCATCAAGGCATACCATTCGACTTGGAAGTGAAGTATATCAACCAGGCTGGTCAACAACGATGGGTCAGGTTGATAACTGATGAAATTGAACAGGTTTACAAAGGATTTGAGGTCACAGGTGCCATTCAAGACATCACTTATTACAAGAACATCAATGAATTGATTGAATATCAGGCGACTCATGACACCTTAACCGGATTATATAACCGTTATTCTTTGTTAGAGGAATCGGCCCTTTTGATTAATGAAGCGAATAAAAATCACAGTAAGCTGATGGCCATGTTTATCGACATCGATGACTTCAAAAACATCAATGACAGTTTAGGCCATTATGCAGGTGATCAATTTCTAAGAACAGTCGCCAATGTTTTGAAAAAAGCGATTAAAGAGCATAGTTTGCTGGCTAGATACAGTGGTGATGAGTTTGTGGCCATCATTGGTTTTAATGAAGAAAATGAAATGATGGCTATGATTAAAGAGCTATTAGTGGTCATCAGAAATGAATTCGATATCAATGGAACCATGGTGAAGTGCAGTTGCTCAGTGGGTGTGGCCATTTATCCTGAACACAGTACTTCCCTGGAAGACCTGGTTTCGAAAGCAGATATGGCGATGTACTCTGCCAAGCAAAAAGGGAAAAATGGCTTTGAAATCTATTCGTCTGACTTGTTAGAACAGGCCGAAAGAAAAGCGGTGTTAAAAACCGCTCTACAACATGCTTTATTGGCAGAGGAACTTGAGGTTTATTTTCAGCCAGTTGTCAACCTGGCAAATGGCAAAATAGAGAAATTTGAAGCACTGTTGAGGTGGTTTGATGACAATGGAAAGCAACATGATACAGAGGAATTCATAACCATCGCTGAAGAAGCTGGAATGGTGGTGGAAATAGATTTGTTTGTTTTGCGAAAATTGAGTCAATATATAAGTGAGTTAAATGCATCTGCAAATAAACAATGGGATTTGGCCTTAAACGTGTCACCGATTATGTTTAACAGCCAGGAAACAATGCTTGAATTGTGGTTTGCGGAACTGGCCAATTTACAACAGTTTGCTCAAATCAGCATCGAAATCACAGAAAGAACTTTGATGGAAAATCCTCAAAATGCTTTGAGAATTTTGAATAAGCTGGTCAAACGAAATATCCAAATAGCCATTGATGACTTTGGAGTGGGTTATTCATCACTCAATTATTTGACTAAGTTTCCAATACAGATCATCAAAATTGATAAATCATTCACCCATCAAATTGGTATTGATGAAAAAACGGATGCATTGATTAAAACCATCTTGAGTTTAGCCACTGACTTGAATATGCGGGTGGTGGCAGAAGGCATCGAAACCAAAAATCAATACATGTTTTTATCTGAGTATCATTGTCAATTTGGGCAAGGTCACTTTTTTTCGGAAGCTGTGCCTTTTACCCAAGCTTGTGAATTGGCTAATAGAGACCTTTGCTCGATTTTGGGAAATTGAGAAAAAGAACTAAAAATGTCGCAATCAAGGCGGAAAAGGCAGCCCAATACGCCGTTATTGGCAAGTTTTACAACGCAGAGTGCGGCATTTTTAGACTTTTTATCTTTGTTCACGAATCGAGCAAAGGTCTCTAATATCAACCAAACTGAGCAATGTTCAATTAAAACCGCCATCGTTCAACAATAACCTCAATACCATTTGTTGTTCTCGGCTTTTCTATTATAAAATTGCGTTTCGTTTAATTCATGAAAATCACGAATATTCTTTTTTTTTAATTACTTTTGTGGGGACGCAAGTCAATGAAAATTGGGATTCCAAAAGAAACCAAAACGCTCGAAGGTCGAGTGGCATTGGTACCAGCTGCTACTGCTGATTTAGTCAGGGCAGGACATGAAGTTTATATACAATCCACTGCCGGATTGATGAGTGGCTTCACTGATGAAGATTACATACGTGCCGGGGTCAAAATAGAGCCGGATGCTGAAAGTCTGTATGGTGTGGCAGAAATGATAGTTAAGGTCAAAGAGCCCATTGCTGGTGATTTACAATATTTAAGGGAAGACCATTTGCTGTTTTGTTATTTACATTTGGCAGCAGAACCTGAATTGACTAAATCTTTACTGGACATTGGTTTGATTGGTGTTGCCTTTGAAACAGTTGAAGAAGCTGATGGTTCATTGCCTTTGTTGGCGCCTATGAGCATCATTGCGGGTAAAATTGCCACACAGGTTGGTACACATACTTTGCACCATCCTTTAGGAGGCAAAGGCTTACTTTTGGGTGGTTTGCCTTCAACAGAAAGAGGTAAAGTTGTGGTGCTTGGTGGTGGAGCCGCCGGCGGTAATTCAGCTGCTTTGGCTGCTGCCAGTGGTGCCAATGTGGTGGTTTTTGACAAGCGACAAGACCGTTTGGCTCAAATGATGGCCATGGGTTCTAACGTCACTGCTTTGTACCCCTATCAGGAATTGGTGGCTGAAGAAATTTCCAATGCTGATTTGGTGATTGGTGCGGTATTGGTGACCGGTGCCAAAGCACCTCATGTGATTACTGAAGACATGGTCAAAGGCATGGAACCTGGTTCAGTGATTGCTGATATTTCAGTGGATCAGGGTGGTTGTGTTGAAACCACACGTCCTACCACCTGGGCTGATCCAACTTTCACAGAACATGGTGTGGTGCACTTTTCAGTGACCAATATGCCGGGTGCTGTACCCAGAACTTCAACGCATGCGATTTCGGCGGCGATTCTGCCTTATGTACAAAGATTGGCTCAGGCTGATTGGGCAGCTGTTCCATCATTACAAAAAGGCATCAATGTTCAAGCAGGTAAAATCGTTCATCCTGCGTTGATGGATTGATTCTCATTTGATTATTGAGGCATTAGGGATTATCCTTAATGCCTTGAATGATCTTAATAGTGGAATTCTTTGAATCAAGTTTCAAAACAAGTTAAAAACCGCATCAAGGAAAGTTTGGTCTTTATCATTTTACCATTGGCCATTTACTTTCTTTTGTCTTTGGCCAGCTATAACCCTCAGGATCCAGGCTCATTTGCGACTTCTGATGTATCAAAAATCAATAACCTGGGTGGTTTAACTGGCGCTTATCTCGCCGATTTTCTGTTGCACTTCATGGGCTATTTTGCCTATTTTATTCCTGTTGGATTGTTTTACATCGCTTACAGTTTATTCAGGGAGAAAAAGGACAATGAAGACTCATGGTTAGACACCACCATCAAGGCTTTGGGTTTTATTGCAACAATCCTTACCGGCTGTGGACTTTCACATTTACATGCTGACACGGGTGGCCTGCCTTTTTCAGGTGGTGGTATCATCGGTGATGTGGTGGGTAGTTCGGTATATACTGGTTTTGGTGGAATTGGTGCTACTTTAATTTTGTCAGCCACTTTTTTAGCTGGCATCACTTTATTCACAGGCCTTTCGTGGATTGGGTTGGCTGATAAAGTCGGGCAATTGACCATTCGCTTCATTCATTGGCTGGCAGAAAAAAAAGAACAGTTTGCGGATTGGCAGGCTGGGCGACAAGCCAAAACCGAACGTGAAGTGGTCCGAAAGATTGATGCAGAGATACAGGAAAAAAGAGAGCCCATCGTTATCAAGGAATTTGAAAAAGAGGTGGTAGAAAGCAAGCGCTCCAGCAAAGAAAAGCAAATGAATCTGTTTCACTCATTGCCGGCTGGCAAGCTCCCGCCTTTGTCGTTACTGGATAATCCACCCAAACAAACTTTTGGTTACACCAATGAAGAACTGGAAGTGTTATCACGACAATTGGAATTGAAGTTAGCCGATTACAAAGTCAAAGCGGAAGTGGTGGGTGTTTATCCAGGGCCTGTGATCACACGCTTTGAAGTCAATCCATCAGCGGGCATCAAAGCCAGTAAAATCATGGGTTTGGCCAAAGACCTGGCACGAGGATTATCAATCACCAGCGTGCGCATTGTGGATGTTATTCCGGGTAAACCGTACATTGGTATTGAAATTCCCAATGCCAGCAGAGAAATTGTTTACTTAAGCGAAATCCTGCGTTCTGTCAGTTTTGATAAATC
>JAUHXW010000456.1 GCA_030426705.1 Gammaproteobacteria bacterium | reverse complement strand
CTTCAGCACCGGTGGTTAACAGTTGTGCCTCACCGACATAATGATCATCCAATAGTTTTTGCAGCTCTTCTTCATCCATAATCGGCGCGATTTTCTCTGCCAACTTGTTCATGTTACGGTAACTGCCCTGTAATTTGAAAGGAGGCTCTTCCCGATAGCGATCATCCATGGCCGCAGAACGGATGTATTCCTGATTGACTTTCAAAATCACATTTTGTGCTTTGAACAAATTTTTTAATACAGCCACGATTTCATTGATTTCACTGGTTGAGTAATTATGACTCAAGTCAGTGGTAGCAATGTCCCTGCCCTGCGCTTTGTCCATCAACAAGTACAAATCATTGAGGTCACGCAATGCCATGGGCGCGAGTACAGGGTTAGAAGTCAAAGAGTTTTCAATATAACTATTGGCAAAAATCTCATCCTGACCACTGAGCACATCACCCAAGTTATAAACATCAGCACGGTTGGCCAACATATCGGGAATTTTGAACACTTCTCCTGATTCGGTATAGGGGTTTCCTGCCATGATGACGCAAAACTTTTTACCACGTAAATCATAAGTTTTACTTTGTTCACGCCAAACGCCTTCGATTTTCCGGGTGCCATCACACAGTGAAATGAATTTTTGTAGAAACTCCGGATGAGTGTGTTGAATGTCATCCAAATACAACATCACATTGTTACCCATTTCCAAAGCCAGATTCAGCTTTTCCAATTCCTGTTTGGCGGTGACATTGGGGGCATTGGCGGGATCCAATGATTTGACTTCATGGCCCAATGAAGGACAGTTGATTTTCATGAAGTTCAAACCCAAACGATTGGCGGTATATTCCATCAACGTGGTTTTACCGTAACCCGGTGGAGAAATCAGCAACAATAACCCCATGAGGTCACTGCGTTTATCCTGGCCTAAAGCACCCATTTGTTTAGCCAAATTATCACCGATGATAGGCAAATAAGATTCATTGATTAATTGGTTACGAACAAATGATGACAAAGGCCTGGCTTTGAATGTGTCCAATGCCATTTGTTGTTTACGTTGGTGCAAAACCTGCTGTTTAGTGTCTCTGAATGCTTGAAACTGTGGTCGAATCACCTGATCAAAATGACTCAATCGTTCCATAAATTCATCAAAATCAAAAGTAATGCTTCGGTCATTCACATTGCCATGATCACCCAATAAGTTCTTGGCTTGACAAGACAAAGCAACCGCTGTTTTTTCAAAGCGATCCATCCCTTCACACAAGATCAAAACAATGGCTTCATTCACATAGCGAAAATGATGTGCACTGGAATCTTGTTGTCTATTCAACCAAGCTGTTAACCAATATCCCACCAATTGCCATTGAGCTTGTGGAGTTTTCTCCATTGACTTCAATTGTTGCTTAAACGCTTTGTATTCAGAAATTGATTCCAGGTGATTGATTATTTTGGCTTGTAAGTGTGAAGCGGTTTCAGAAACAGGAAAGCGTTCCGCGGTTGGGTTGTGCGCTAAAAACTCACACAAAAAGGCTGCTGCTTGTCCTTTATCGGAATCAGTTACCGGCATCTGTTTTTGTTCAAAAAACTGATCCATTTCAGCATGAATCTGTTGTTGCAAA
>JAUHXW010000133.1 GCA_030426705.1 Gammaproteobacteria bacterium | reverse complement strand
ATTCCATGTTCTGCCTAACCAAGAGCGCCGGTCGAGCCGATCATCGACTCTCCTGTGTTTTATTGTCCATTCTATGTTTATTGTAAATGAGCCAGCTGATTGGCCAAATAGACTTTAATGACGTATTTAGTTTGTTGTTGGTCACCATCGGATTCTTTTATCGGTATAACTTTACCATTCACTGACAGTACCTGATTGAGGAAAAAGTCCTTCAGTGTGGTTTTGAACTGCTTGGTGTAATACTGTGCCATAAATGGAGATAGTTCCAATATGATGTTGTCAGGGTCTTTGGGATTCTCTTTGGTGTGTAAACGTGTGTTGAATCCGGATTTGCTGATGGCCACTATTTTGAGCTCGAAAGGGCCTTGTACCGGCTGATCAGGCGAGGCTTTTAATGCTTTGAACACATCAGCGGCTGTTTTGAATTTAACTTTTTTAGGTTCATCAGCCAAAGCCTGGAATACATTAAGAATTAGCAAGAAGGTTAGAATATGTTTTTTCATGGTTGTCATCATTAGTTAAAAGTTAAAGTTTTGGCCACTCTGAATCCTAGCCTTGGATCTGTTAAATCCTGTTTGGCTTTGACTCTGTGGGTGATTTTATATTCTTCAATGGCGCTGCCCCAATTACCGCCACGAATCACCCGTTCACTACAACCGCGATTCACCCAGGCGGCGCCATTTGTTGGTGCTCTGGTATAAGAGTCGTGCCAACAATCGTCAACCCATTCCATCACATTACCACTGAGGTCATACAAACCCAGCAGGTTTTTGATAAATGAGCCAACAGGAGCGGGTCCCCAATGGCCGTCTTCATAGTCAGTAAAGCCCTCACGCCAGCGAATGCGGCTGCGTTTCAATTTGTCTTTGGCTCCGGAAAAGTTACCCCAAACCTGTGTAGGTTGCTGGTTACCCCAGGGGTAGATGGTGTCATTGTTGGCACTGAGGACATATTCGAATTCACTTTCGGATAACAGGCGGTAATTCTGTCCGGTGCTGTTTTTCAACCAGTTGGCATAAGCAGCAGCATCTTGCCAGGAAATGTGTACCACGGGCAGGTTGTCACCAGCCAATTTACCCAAGTAGTCATGACTCCAGTTGATGTTGAATTTTTCTTTAAAACGACCACTGCGTTCGTCATATATTTTGGCTCGGTTGTTTTTTTCAGCAGTGGTTTCATAATGGGTGGCTTGAATGAACTGTTTGAATTGACCCACAGTGATTTCTGTATGGCTGACTGCAAATCCGTATTCTATTTGTACCAGATGGCGTGGCCGTTGGTGCTTGGGTCCCGTCTGGCTGCCCATAAAGTAACTGCCGGTAGGCATCACCACCATGGTGGGTCCATTCTGGCCGTTTTTCAGTAAATCATTGAACGCATCCTGAATGTCAAAATGGCCAAAGGTTTTTGTTTTTTGTAACAAATTTTCATAGCCTTGTATTTGGCTGGCCGCAATTTCCAACTCATTGAGTTCATCTATCATGTTTTGTGCACGATTGATGTTCAGGTCATTGATGGCTGTATAAAACTGTTGGTCCAGGTAAGAAAAGCGTTCCTGTTTTTGAGTGTCTATGTCGCTGATGGTTTGTTGGGTGGTTGCATGACTGGGATCAATTTCTTGCAAGATGGCAATTGTCTGATCTGCAATGGGAAAGTCCAACTCCTGAGCTGAACGGCGGGCAGTGCGACTCATTTCCGACAATAATTGCTCTTTTAAATCCAATAATGGTTGGTAATTGGCGTCCAATTCCAAAGCAATTAAAAGTGTGTGAATGGCATCTTTTTGATCAGACTCGTATAAGCGTCCTGATTGAATATGTTGTTCAATTTCTTCGCTCAATCTTTCCAAGGTATAAATCACGCTGATTTGGTCAGTATAGGATTGAATTTTTTGATCGTTTTCATCAATAGATTTTAGACGAGCAGTTAATGCGGTCAGGGTTTTGGCATCATAATCCCTGATTGCTTGCTCTGCCTGTGTGTACAGCGCAGCATGAACAGTGGTTAATAATTGTTCCAGTTCATCAGATTCTATGCCTAATTCATTGGCTTTGAGCAAATAGACCAGGGTGTTTTGATTTTCAGGGAAAAAATCATGATCTTGTTCGTGTGAAATTTTAGCCAATTCAAGTAAGTCGTCAGCGGTCAAATTACTTACATCAAAGTCATCTTTGTTGGCCAGCCAATCAGGGATTTGTACTTCTTCAATGACCGCAGGTGGCAGCACTTTCGGTTGATTCTCCTGAACCAGGCCTATTTCATCGTTTTCAACCTGTAAGGGTGCTGTTGGTTCGCCAATCTGGTTGGCAAAAATATCTTCATGAGTTCGCAAATAAAATAAGCTGTAGACCAGTCCCAGTCCCAGTAACAGCATCGAAGCTTCTTTGAAAGAAATCAGAGACATTGGTCCCGAACGGTGTTACAGATTCTGAAATCCCGCTGAGTTGTCAAAGGCTCTGTTTGGGATTCTAGTTTTTCACGGAACATGGTTTTGACTTGAGCACCGTTGTGTTCACAGTCCACTTGCATGTCTTCATTCAGCATGATGTAACCATCGTGATCGGTGTGGTCAGAGATCAGATAATAAGGCAGCACGGCCCTTATGGTTTGCTGCTCATGGCTGCTGTCTTCCTTCTCATGTTTCAAATGTACATGTGAAAATTGTTGCTTCTCCGGGTCGTGAATAAATACAAATCCGGCAATTTGTAACCAGTGGCCATTGGCTGTCCAGCTTGAAATGCTGTGAGCCAACACCTCATTCAACAAGTCACGCTCGAACTCAATCACCCGCAAATCACTCGGGTAGGGAAACATTTCTTCCAGATGTTTTACCGTAATACCACTACCCGCAGGGATGTTTTGGTTCAAACGAATAGAGCCAGAATTCAAAAACACAACGTCTACATCACAAGTTTGAAATTTTTCCAGTACCATGTCGGCCAGGGTGTTACCCAGGTTGGTTTCAAAGCGCCTGATCTCAGTTTCTTCAGCCATTAATTTACTGTTTGTGTAGCCCAAAACTTTGGACAAGCAATCGCCAGATTGGTTGAGTTTTTTACAGTAATTCTGGTCAATATTGCTTGAAAGCTGTCGAACCAATGAAAGGGTGGCTGAATCTTGATTAAAAGATTCATCCAATTGAATGACCTGTGGCATCACATGATGACCATTACCATCGAAAGTAACCTCAGCAACGATCGCAGAGGCTGCATCGGCGTCGGCTTTCAGAACCCAATTCCCATTTACTTGTTCCGTTTGTACATAATGTTCATGACCACCAAATATGATGTCTGGTCTGCTTGCTTCTGGCAATTGCATCATGGCAAGGTCATCTTGCAACCACTGGTGTGTCAGACCGATGATCAAATCTGCACCTTGCTCCCGCAGTAGCGGCACATATTGCTCAGCAGTTGACTTGAAATCAGCAAAACTTTCTATGTATTCGGGATGAGCCATGTCAGTGGTATAAGAGAATACACCCACTTTGATGTCGCCGAAATTCATGATGACATGCCTGCGCATTTTGTCAGATTGTATTGAATCTGATTGCCAGCTGATGTTGCTGCCTAACCAGGTGAACTCAGATTGTGCCAATAATTCATTCATCAAAGGGACGTGTTTGTTGCCATCTTTATCAAATTCATGATTTCCCCAAGTGACCAACATGCGGTCATCAAATTGCAGCAAGGCACCATCAAGTGCATTCATGGTTTTGACCATGGCCATGCCATTGTCTTGCTTGCTGATGAATGAAGGATGTAAAAAATCACCAGCATGTAAAAACAAAACATGTTCATATTGAGTTTCAATTTGTTTCCTGAGCTCGCGAACCCTGGCCAAACCGCCTGTTTGTCCATTGTCAATACCGGCAATGCGATACACGTCATTGATGGATATGATGGCCAGCTTTTGTTCGTTGTTCGGCTGGGTGTTGTTATTTTTGGTTGCATGTTGACAGGCAGAACATACAATGAGTACTGAGAGTAATATAAGGATACGGTTTTTCATGACTGAGATTTTAGCAAACTTTACCTGGATTGATGACACTGATGATGCAATAAATTTGGTTGAGCAATTGGATGATTCGGTCGATTATGCCATTGACACAGAATTTGAGCGCAGCCGTACTTTTTATCTGAATCCAGCGGTGTTACAAATCAAATGTGATGAACAGTTTTATTTGGTTGATATCGCTATTCCTGCCATTGCTGAAATGGTCATGAAGCCAATTCAAGGACTGGTATTGCATTCAGGATCTGAGGATTTGGAACTTTGGCATCAGGTGACTGGACAAAAACCCAAGCGGGTATTTGATACCCAGGTGGCTGCGGCTCTGGCTGGCTATTCTTTACACACTTCATATTTGAATCTGGTACAGGAATTGATGGACGTTGAATTGGATAAAGCCATGAGTCGTTCCGATTGGCTGGCCAGGCCTTTGAGTGATGAGCAAATCAAATATGCCATAGAGGACATTGTTTATCTGGAAGAATTCAAGGACATTTTGGCTAAAAAGGTAGAGTCGCGAGGCTTAACACCATTGTTCAATGTGCTGATGCAGCAGATGTTAGATAATATTGATACCGATCGCCACAATGAAAAGCTGTATCAGAAACTGGTCAAAGCTGAAAGGTTGAAAGACAAAGATGCGGATAAGTTGTGGTTGATTCTCAACTGGCGTGATGTCATAGCGAAACAACGCAACAAACCACGTAATTGGATCCTCAAACCACCAGAAATTGTGTCAATCGTTCGTAAAGTCAGGAATTTCAGTGACCTGTTTCATTTGGGTTTGCATCCGAACTTTGTTAAACATCATGGCCGAGACTTGTTAAAGGCGATGTTTACTGACGATGAGGTTTTGCTACAACAAAAGCCGGCTCAAATCCGCTTGAGCAGCCAGCAAGGCAATCGATTAAGTGAAATGAAGCAAAGACTGAAACAAGTGACCGATCGTTATGATATTGAGCCTTCAATCATCATCAATGTGGCTGACTTGAAAAAACTGGCGTTTGAAAATGGTCAATTAGAAGATCTGGCTACCTGGCGGGCTTTGCCTTAGATAAATAGTCGCCCCTGAAAAATTCCAGGATGGACTTATTAGGGTTGACAATTTTTTTACTCGATCGGGTTACCAGGCGGTTTGCCGTCTGGGCAAAGTTTAAATGCACAACCCTTATTTGAATCACGTCCAACATAACTGCCATCAGGACATTGTTTGACATCCTGAGTGCACATGACAGGCTCTTCAATTTTTTTCGGTTCACAAGGAAAAAACTCACAGTTGTTGTAGGCATCTCTGCCTACAGAGCGACCATTTTCACAAATTTTTAGGTCCTTGGTACATGGTTTGGCAACAGGCTGGCTGACAGTGTCCTCAGCAGATTTTTCTTCTGGACAAAGGTCAAAAGCGCATTGGTTGTCTGGATTGGGATAAACAAAAGTGCCGTCCTTGCATTGTTTCATTTCGTTTTTACATTCGCCTTGATTTAAGGGAGGCGGGCAGTCGAAAAATTCGCATTGGTTATTGATGTCACGACCGACTTTTTGGCCATCATCACAAATTTTAATGTCTTTGGTACAGGCCATGGGTTTGGTTTCAGCCTTTTCAGCTATGGTTTCTGCGTTTTGATTTTGGCAAGCCAAAGTGAACATGGCCAACAAAACCATCCAAAAATTTTTCATAATTTCTTTTCCCAAAACATGGCTGCGCCATTATTTTTGTCCAGTTGATATTGCCTGAAGCCATATTTCTCATAGGCAGACTGGGCAATCGAGTTACCTTCCAAAACCTCGAGCGTTAATTTGCAACAACCACGATCTTTGGCAATTTGTTCCACTCGATCAAACATCTTGCGACTGATGCCCAAGCGACGGTACTCGCTTGCCACCACCACATCATGGATGTTGACCAGGGGTTTACAAGCAAAAGTGGAAAAGCCCTCAAAGCAATTAGTCAATCCAGCGGGCTGTCCATCCACATAAGCAATCAGGCTGAATGCATCTTTGCGTTTGGCCAGTTCTGGCACCAGGTTTTGTGCAGTGAAATCGCTCAAGGCCACGCCACCACCCATGGGATCGGTGGCGTAACAATCCAGTAACTCAATCATGTGATGTGCATGTTGTGGATTGTTGTAGTCAACTTGAACGATTTCTACAGTCATGATTTGATTATTCTTCCTGGAATCTGGCCAACAGTCTCAATAACTCGATGTACAACCACACCAATGTCACCATCAAGCCAAAAGCACCATACCATTCCATGTATTTCGGTGTATTTTGTTCTGAAGCACGCTCAATAAAATCAAAGTCCAACACCAGACTTAATGAAGCCACAGCTACGATGACCAGGTTTAAACCAATATTGAACAGGCTGTTGTTGCCCATTTCGAAGTAGCTGGGGGCTGCGCCGAAGAAGCTGGCGATAAAGCTGACCAAATAGAATACGCCGATGCCCATGATGGCAAAGGTCATGACTTTTTTAAATGTGCCAGTGACTTTAATTAGACCGGTGCGGTAAGCAAACAGCATAGAAAACATCACTGCCACTGTTAAGCCAAGGGCTTGTACCACCAATCCAGGGTAACGCATTTCAAATACCGCTGAAATGGCACCAACAAACAGGCCTTCAAAGGCAGCAACCACAGGTGCGCCTATCGGAGCTGTGGTGGGTTTGAATGAAACCACTAAGCTGGCAATGAATGCGCCAATAACGCCAGTGATGGCCAAACCGTAGCCCAATGAGGGGTTGGTTAAAATGGTGTTCCAGGATAATGCACTGACTGCAATCACAATGGCCAACAGGATGCCGGTTTTATTGACCGTGCCATTGACCGTCATGCGTTGTGTGTCATCAACAATAAACTCATCAACAGGACCAAGACTCATGGAAGCTTGTTCCATTTTGGCCATGGCCGGGTTAGATGTTTTCATGTTATTAAAGTTCATGGGTAATTTCCTCTGTGTAAAGTTTGTAAAATCATTATAGCAATTTTAGCTGATTGTTCTCAAGATGTATATCTGGTCAGTCTTCGTGTTTTTAAAGGGGACGAACCGCCGGCAGCTTGCCGGCATCATTTAGTGCTAAGAGAATGCCGGCGAGCCGCCGGCGGTCCAATAAGGTTTAAGCTTCTGGTTGTTCTGTTCAGGATTGCTGTGTTGATGTGATGAGATTCTTCAGTTCCGTTTTGCTACATTCATGCTGCAATTATTCTTTGTATTGATTGCTGATCAATAATAATCGTTCTAAAATCTTAAGGGTTAAACATTGGGGAATTTTAGATGTCTTTGTTGTTATTTGGTTTTGTAGGTCAATTTTTCATCAATTCATACCTTGAGTATATTCAAGGGTTTGAGTCTTTCCCTGAAATTACTGTAGTTAACTCAAGTAACGCGGCTTTATCACCCAATGATCAAACCTTGTATATCGTTAATGAGGTTAATGATGAGTTGCGGTCATTTCATTACAACACTGAAAATGGTCATTTGACTCATTTAGAGGTCATTACGGATGCAGATGTAGGATTGAAATTTAACTCTGTCAGAGACATCATTGTTCACCCCAATGGTCAATGGGTCTACACCATCAATCAGACTGGCAGTTTAATTCTTAAATTCGATAGAGATCCTGGCGGGGCACTCGTTATTGATAATACGGCT
>JAUHXW010000132.1 GCA_030426705.1 Gammaproteobacteria bacterium | reverse complement strand
TATAAGTCACCTTTGTTGCCACAAGCAAACAACAGCAGTATCACACCGACCATCAGAAGCCCCTTTGTTACTTTGTTTCTCATAAATATCTGCGTTAATTCTCAGTGTCAGTATAATAGAACGCTTTTACCTCACATACAATATGTTGGAATTCATTACAAAGAAAACAGGTGATAATCCAAAGCTTTTGGTGATTTGGTTACATGGATTGGGCGCTGATGGCCATGATTTTGAACCCGTGGTGCCACATTTTGCCCATCCTGAGAAAGCCATTCAATTTATTTTTCCCCATGCACCGATTCAGCCAGTCACCATCAATGGTGGTATGAAAATGCGTTCCTGGTATGACATCAAGATGATGGATATAGGCAAGATGCCGGATGAAGCAGGTATTCGAGCCTCTGAGCAACGGGTTTTGGACTTGATTGAAGCACAAATCAAAGCCGGTTTTAAACCAGAACAAATCGTACTGGCCGGTTTTTCTCAAGGCGGCGCCATCGCTTTACACTCTTCTGTACGCACACAATACAAATTAGCCGGCGTGGTGGCGTTGAGTTGTTATTTACCTGTTCCTGAAAAATTGGCAACCGAACAATCTGGCGTTAATCAATCAACACCCTTTTTCTTCGGTCATGGCAATTATGATCCTGTGGTGCCTTTTGATTTGGGCAAAAGCTCTTTTGAAACCATGAAAGCTGCTGGCTATCAGGCCAGTTGGCATGAGTACCCATTACAACACGGTGTCTCTATGGATGAAATAGAGGACATCAAACAGTTTATTGTGAAACTTTGATTTTTCAGTTTGGACTCTTCACTGCTTAAAGCAACACACCCGGAATTAAATATTGATTGGGTTGATTGTATTGAATCGACCCAATCTGCTGTACAACCAAATTCATTACTGATCGCTGAGACCCAAACCGCAGGTGTAGGACGCCGTGGCAATCGATGGCTCACTGTTAAAAATAAGTCAATTTGTTTGTCGTTACGATTAAGCTTACCAACTCCTGTCTCAGGGCTATCAGGTTATGCCTTGGCCATTGCAGTAGCTGTGATTGAAACGCTTTTGCATTTTTCACCCACCACCGAAGCCCAATTAAAATGGCCCAATGACCTTTATGTCAAAAACAAAAAGTTCGGCGGCATATTGATCAACTTCACACCCAAAAACAAGCTGACCACCGATGTCACCATCGGCATTGGCATCAATTGGTCACTCTCAGCCGAGCAATTGAACAGTATCGACCAACCGGTAAGCAACATCCCATTAGATAAGAAACCCTCGAGAGTCACTTTCATCAATCAATTAGTTGCACAAATCAAAGCCAACAACCAACTATTTCTGCAAACAGGCTTACATGCCACCCTCCCCATTTGGCAAAAACATGATTATTTAGCCAATAAAAACATAGTCATCAAACAAGATAATCAAAACCAAACCGGCCAATACATGGGTATTGACGCCAAAGGCCAACTGCTAGCTAAAATCAATGATCAGCTCAAAACTTTTGCGGCTGCAGAAGTTAGTGTCAGGGACATGGGCAGAAATCATGTATAATTCGGACTTGTCATTTGAACCGGAATTCAACCTGAAATGCGATATCTTTTTATACTGCTGCTGATTGCAAACATTGCATTCTTTGTGTGGATGCAACGCTTTTCTCCGGTAGTTAAAAAACCTTTTACCGCAGTCGATGAAGGCGTTAAAGCTTTGCAACTGGTTGCTGAAGCCAATGGCGGAAAGCAAAGTGACTCAACATCAGCAAATGTCGTTGAAATCAATGATGACATTCAACAAATCTGTTTTTCAGCGGGACCCTTTGATATAGAAGCCAATGTTCATGCAGCCGCTGAAACGCTGGAGCCATTGGTATTGAAAACCAACATCCGCAAAATCACCACCACCCAGGAAGCGGGCTATTGGGTTTATTTACCTGCACTCTCCAGCCGCGCCGAGGCCTTGAAAAAAGGCCGCGAACTGGCCGCCGCTTACGTCAAGGATTACTACGTGGTCACTTCGGGTGACAATGAAAATTCCATTTCTTTGGGCTTGTACCGTGAGCCATTCAATGCCGATAACCGCATTGCCGAATTGTCGAAAAAGGGCTTTGATGTCAAAAAGGAAATTCGCATAGAACAATGGCCAGAATTTTGGCTGGATTTCAGTGTCACTGAAACGCAACTGACTGGATTACCTGACCTGAAACAAACCTATCTTGACATCAGCCAAAACGAAGTGATTTGCAAAAATCGGCCATGACCCATATCCTGTTTGCTGACTCCAGTCATCCAAAGCCTTATGATTTTGATGACCTGGTTGCACACGCTATGGGCGGTACCGAATCCAGTCTGCTTCGAACTGCCAAAATCCTCAATGACCACAACCATCAGGTCACCATCTTCCAACAACACCGGACACAAACAACTCAGCAACACGGCATTACATTTATTGGTCCCAATGACTTGTCTGGCTTAGACCAACCTGAGCATGTCATCATCCTCAGAAAGTTTCCACAACTGCTGGTGTTTCAACAGCAGTTCCCCGAAGCCAAACTCCACCTGTGGATTCACACCTTTAAAAACTGGGAATATGTACTCAAACGCAGCATCAGGCTGAAGCAACCCTGGCAATTGATCACCAACTCAAAAACCCATGCCAGTCATTGCGACAAAATCCTCAATAGAAGTTTATTGGGTAAAATTTACAACCTCTTCAAAGCACCTGTGCCAATCAAAACCTGCTACAACCCGATTCCCAAGCCCGAAATACCAAACGCAAAACCACCACGTGATTTGAACAAGCTGCTGTTTTTATCCGCACCCAACAAAGGCCTGAAACAGGTATTGAAAACCTTCCAACAAATCAACCGCCACCTAAAAGATTTAACACTGTACATCGCCAACCCCGGCTATCGCGAAGACCATCCTGAAGACATCCCCAATGTACATTACCTCGGGGCACTACCACCCGAAGAAGTCAAGCACCACATCGCCACCAGCCTCTGTGTGTTTTATCCACAAAACACTTTTGCCGAAACCTTCGGTCTTATCTACGCCGAAGCCAACGCCCTAGGCACGCCCGTACTGGCCCATGACATCGGCGCTGCGCGTGAAATCCTGCATCCCAACAATCCATTGATTGATGCTGAAGACAACTACCAAATCACCAAGACTCTGGTTAATTGGCAAAGGGCATTACCCGAAGTCAACTATCGGGAAGAGTTTAATGATAAGGCTGTTTATCGCCAGTGGAAAAGCGCTCTGGGTTTCTCATAGGGTAATCAGGCTACAAAGCTGCTAATGTCTTACTGATGTTTAATCTTGCCGTCTCTTCAAACTTATCTTTAAAATATTGAGTTTGGTAAATACTCGGGCGATTCAAGAATGATTTCAAAATCTCTTTTCTTTTTTTTCGATAAATAAACCAGGGAACCCATCTGTACTCTTTTCTGACATTTTTTTCAAACGTTTCATATATTTCAGGAGGCTTGCCTAAAATGGTTAAATCTATATCAACCATTAATTGTTCATCCATATTTTCTACTGTTCCATCGTGCTCAGTTGCCAAAATCAATTTGAATACACGATCCTGACCATCAATAGGGTAATTATGAGCACACAGAAATTCTTTTGCCCATTGTGCACTGTCCAGCTCATTGGTCTTTGAAAAAGGTTTATAGATGGCATCATGAAACCAAATTGCCAACTCTAATTCTGCGGGATGTTCGGCTAAATGAGCCACCGAATCAAAATGCCTGAGCATCGCGTCGATGTGTTCGCCGGTATGATAATGCCGGTGTTTTTCTGCATAGTCATCACCAATGGCTCGGTAGCAATCTATAGACAACCCAATCCCCAAATCTTTCATCAGTCTTTGCCACCTGGCTTTTGTCATTTATTTTTCCGGAAAGAAAAAACTAAAGAAGACCCATTCTACAATGATGGCTGATTGATTTGCCCCAACGATCGAATATCCGCACTGCCTGGCGACTGGTGTATACGCAGGTCAAAGGCGTCAATGATGGCATAAATATGATCAAAAATATCGCCCTGAATGTTTTCATATTCAGCCCAGACAGTGGTGTTGGTGAAAGCATAGATTTGCAGTGGCACGCCATGATTTTCAGCCGCCAATTGTCTAACCAGTAAAGTCATGTCCTGTCGAATATTGGGGTGATTTTTTAAATAATTCAGCAAGTATGCCCGCAAAGTCCCAATATTGGTCAATCGCCTGCCATTGACCTTCATGCTCATGTCCACTTGCAGGTTTTGATTACTGTCATCCACCTCTTGTTTTTTCATTTTGAGATAAGGCGCCAATAATTCCGCCTCCGACAGGTGGTCATAAAGTTTTTGATCCATGAATTTAATGCTGTTGGCATCAATATAAATCGCCCGCATGATGCGCCGACCACCTGATTCTGACATGCCCTGCCAATTTTTGAAAGAGTCAGATATCAGGGCGTAAGTTGGTATGGTGGTGATGGTCTTGTCCCAATTTTGTACTTTGACCGTGGTCAAACCGATTTCAATCACATCTCCGTCAGCACCATAGCTGGGCATTTCTAACCAATCTCCCAGTCTTAACATGTTATTGGCCGAAAGCTGAATGCCTGCGACCAGCCCCATGATTGGATCCTTAAACACCAGCAACAATACTGCTGTCATGGCACCAAGACCACTGATAATCAACAAGGGCGAACGGTTGATCAAAACAGCAACTACGATAATTAAAGCCAAAATGGTGATGAATAACTTGATCGCCTGTAATAGACCCTGAATCGGTAGGTTCTTGGTGCGTTTATTGTTGCGTGTCAGGTAAGCAAACACATCCACCAAAGAGAACAAGCTCAAAGTGGTGGATACCGTAATCCACAACAAAGCCAGTGTCTGCAAGCTGAAATATAACAGCGAATCAGGATTCAGCCATAAAGCCACCTGCAGATAAAGGATAAGCCCTTGAACCGCAAAAGCCAATCGGGTGAACAGTTTTTCTTCAAATAGCATCTTGCGCCAAGCGTGGCGAGATTGACGCGTCATTTTCTCAACCAGTTTAATAACAACCTGATGAAAAACCCAATGAATAAGCAGTGAGATAATCAGAATGACCGCCAACAATATCAGGTTCAATTGCCACGCTGATAATTCAATTCCCACAGCCGACAACCAATTAATCAGATAATCTTTCATAATATATTTACCGATTCAAAAACAAGGCCCAAGTTATTATTTCCACATACGTGGCATCACATCATTGGCACTGTTTCGGTGGCGAATCGCCATCAACACATGCCCAACCATCAGCAACAACAATAACCAACCCAGTTCGCCATGTAGATTGCTACCCGCATCCATCATCCATTCGATTTTTTCACCCTCAAAACCGGCAAACACTGGGATGCCAAAAGGCTCGAAAGCCCGTCCGGAACCATATTGTCGCAGTAAAGCCAGTACCGGAACAGCAATCACCAGCAAGTACAAAGCCAAATGACCCAGTTTCGCCACTAGATTGATCGATGGTGGCCTATGTGCAACTTGAGTCAACGCCCACAACAAACGGATGACCATCAACAAAAGTAACAATGCGCCCAAAGGTTTGTGCGTGGGCCAGAAGAACGCTTCGACCGCGGTGTCTTCCAAGAAATAGTGCGCAGCCGCACTCAAAAATTGCCAAAATAGCAACAGCGCCATTGCCCAGTGCAAAAACCGACTGATGGTGCCATAACGTGATGTGTTGTCTTTGAGACTCATATTTACCTCATTTTTTATGTCAATAAAATTCTAAAACCTTTACTTGAATAAAGGCAAAAATACCTTCGAAAACCGATTCCAATCTTCAAATTGTGGCATATGTCCCAAACCTTCAAGTTCAATCAATTGACCATTCTGCAACGATTCAGCCACTTGTTTACCTAATTGTTGATATTGTCCCAGTAAATAATTCACTCCTGGCTTTTTAAAACCACGACCTGGGCCCGTTCTGTCACGGGTGCCTATGATTAAAGTCACCGGCAAGGTGAGCTGGGGCAGGTCATAAACGATGGGCTCACTGAATATGGGGCCATAGGTTAGGGCGTTGATGAGCGCCACGCGCGGGTAATCGTCATGCTTGAGTTGACCGATGTGAGTGGCTATCAATGCTTCATAAGTTTGATTCCATTGACCATCGTAATAATTTTTTTGCTGGTATTTACGGATGGCCTCAGGTGTTTTGTTCAGCTCACCAGCCAAAAACACATCAACATCCTGATAGTCCACATATTTTAAATAGTCTTCCAGACCAATGGGATTAATCAGAATTAATTGCTCTGCGAGATTGGCGTGGTATTTGCTGAATTTTGTGGCCAGCATGCCGCCCATTGAATGACCCACCACCGTGACCCGATCGACATTCAGGTGTTGTAGCAGTTGTTCAGTGTTCTTTGCCAAACCAGCAAAGGAGTATTGATAATGAGCAGGACGGCTGGACTTTCCAAAACCAATTTGGTCTGGAATGATGACACGATTACCTTGTGCCAACAAAGCTTTGGCCACACGTTCCCAATAATAGCCCGAAAAGTTCTTGCCATGTAATAACAGAACCGTGCGTTGTGCTGCGGTTGACGGGTGTACATCCATATAAGCCATTTTCAGGCTTTGTCCTTGTGTATTGATATCCAAATACTTAACAGCAAACGGATATTCAAAAGTATCCAAAGTGGCGTTGTAGGGCGGGATGACGACGGCATTTTTGTTTTCTGCAGATGAAACACAAGGCATCAATAGCCAAGCCATCACGGTTAAATTCATCCATTGTTTGATCATATTGTGGGTGCTGTTTTATTGTTATCAGCGACCATCTTAAAACACAAACTTTGAAAGTTAAATGAAATCTCGCCAGCAATTTTTAGTCTTCCCTGAAAAAGTCCATCCTGACCTTTTTCAGTATCGGTCAAAAAGCACTTTACCGCAAAAGTGCGATTTTACTGGTGCTTTTTGCACCTTACTTGAGCCTCCCGGCTCAAGGTGGCACATCCATGTGCCACATCGTCGACCAGAAAAAAGCAGGGGAACCTCTATTTTCTGGTCGAAAAAATGGAATTTATATGTGATTTCTTATGTTTGACAATAAGTTATGCTTTTTTCAGGCTCGACTACTTACAAAGTATAAACAATGTCTTTGATTTTCGTCTCACCTGATTTACCGCATGGCAAACAATTCCTGATGATTCCGGCATACTGAACAAATACCGTGCGGAAAGAAAAAGAACTGAAAGGCTCTGGGATCAGCGTATCTGCCAGTAGCCAGAGCCCATCGAGTATCAGAAAAAGTAAACCAAAGGCCTTTTAATAGGTTTCATCTGAGCTCACCTCCCCAGGAAAGATTTTTTGCTTATAGGCCTCAACTTTTTTCAAAATCAATTGATACCGAATTCACACAATAACGCAGGCCAGTTTCGGTGGGGCCGTCGTTAAAAACATGGCCGAGGTGTCCGCCACAATTGGCACAAACGATTTCAGTACGACGCATGCCATGGGAATCGTCAAACACTTCTTTGATTTTGCCTTGTTCGATTTCCTGATCAAAACTTGGCCAGCCACAGCCGGCATCAAACTTCGATGAGTTGTCGAACAGTTTTTCACCGCAAGCTTTGCAATGGTACGTTCCATCCTGAAAATGCA
>JAUHXW010000455.1 GCA_030426705.1 Gammaproteobacteria bacterium | reverse complement strand
ATTTATTATCTGGCGGCTTATACCAACAGTGGTCAAGGTGTGGTTGAATGGCGTGCTTTTGGTGAAAGCATTCCTGAACGTTTGAATCGCTTGATTGCTGATGGGCATATGGGCCCGACCATAGTGGTGTTTCCTGAGTGCTTTACCCGTTTGGGTGGTAACCAATACCTGGATGCGCCAGGCATGGGACAATATGCCAGTCACATTCATCATGAACTGATTCCTTTGGTTGAACAAACCTTTGCGGTTAAAACCGGTGCAAAACATCGGGCTGTGTTGGGCAAATCATCAGGCGGGTTTGCGGCGATTCGCTTTGCCATGGATTTTCCAGGTCAATGGGGCGCGATTGCCAACCATTCGGGTGATGCGGGTTTTGATTTGTTGTACCAGCGTGACTTTCCAGCAGTAGCCGATGTACTGGCGCAGTTTGATTATGACATTGAGAAATTCATTAAACGATTCTGGAAAGCCAAAAAAATCATGGGTTCACATATCTTGGCAATGATGCATTTGTGCATGGCAGCGACCTATGATGAGGAAAATATTGATGACATCACCTTGCCTTTTGACTTACAAACTTGTGAGCTTGATCAAGCACGTTGGCAACGGTGGCTGACTCATGATCCCGTTAAACGGGTTGAACATTCGGTTGATGCGCTGAAACAATTGAACGGACTGTTTATGGATTGTGGTTTTCGAGATCAGTATTTCATTCATTATGGCATGCGACAATTGGCGCAAAAACTTGAAAAAGCCGGAATCGAACACACTTACACAGAGTTTAATGGCACCCATTCAGGCATCGATTATCGACTGGATGAGTCCTTGCCTTTTTTATACGAGAAAATAAATGATTAAAGTAACTGAATCGGCCATAGAATTTCTGGCTGGTGTGATCAATGAGCAGGACATTGAAAACCTGCATCTGAAAGTAGACGTGCAAAATCCAGGTACGCCAGCTGCCGATTGCCATTTGGGTTTTTGTGAAGCTGATGAAATGGATGACAGCTATGAGATTCAGGATTTGGGGCCATTCAATTTGTATGTGGCCATTGCCGATGAAGCATATTTTGAGGATGCTGAGATTGATTATGAAATTCAAGGTGCCAGCGGCCAACTGAACATCAAAGCGCCGATGCTCAAAGGTCAGGAACCTGACAATAATGCGCCGTTGTTTGAGCGGGTCAGCTATTTCATTGACGCCACCATCAATCCGATGCTGGCTTCTCATGGTGGCCATGCCCGATTGACTGCTATTGAGACAGATAAAGCCTATATTGAATTTGGAGGTGGTTGTCAGGGCTGTGGCATGGCCAAGCAAACCTTGTCCCAAGGCATGCAATCACAAATTACTGCAGCTTTTGATGAAATCAATGAAGTGCTGGATGCCACGGATCACAGTCTGGGTGACAATCCTTATTACTGATGAACGAAACCATGGAAAATAACCCAAACATTGTTGATGTGACTTCGGAAACCTTTGTTACGGAAGTCATTGAAAAGTCTCATGAAGTTCCCGTGTTGCTGGATTTTTGGGCTGATTGGTGTGAACCTTGCAAAAACCTGACGCCAATTTTGCACGACATCATTGAACAGCATCCAGGAAAA
>JAUHXW010000131.1 GCA_030426705.1 Gammaproteobacteria bacterium | reverse complement strand
CAAAAATGAATGAAGCCCCAAGGACATACCTTGGTGTAGTTGTTGGATTTTACACGATTTTTTTTTCACTTGTCTTTATCAGAGCGCTCTGTCAGTCAATCCTGAGTTTTATTTTACAAACCATGCCAATAAAAAACCAGTTGAAAAACCAGCGATGTGACTGATCCATGAAATGTCGTATGAAGGGCTAGGTTGAAATTGCAGGATAATTTGCACCACCAGCCACAACAAAATCACCACTGCCAAAGGCATTGAAGTTTTTTGCAGGTATAAACCAATTGGAATGATGAAGTTAATTTTTTTATCCGGAAACATCACCAGCCACAATCCAATCAGTCCAGCCACTGCGCCACTGGCGCCAATCAATAAATTATCTTGCCCCTGGAACATCAAACTGCCCGCGATATTGCCGATGATTCCTGCGGCGAAAAAAATCAAAGCCAGTTTTTGCCCACCAATCATGCGTTCAATGGAAAACGACAGCAACAAAAATATTGAATTGTTGATGATCCAATGCAACCAGTTTCCATGTAAAAATAATGCCGTGAATAAACGCACCAATTCAATGTGTTGTTGTGTAACGGTTTCCCAATAAGTTGCCGTGTGAATGGCATAATAATCCATTAATTTGGGTTGGTAAGTGGTGAATTCTGAGAGGAATAAAAATCCTATAAATGCCAAAGACAGCACAATCGACACATAGGGGAAATAAACTGGCTTTTGATTTGAAAAATTGATCACTTAGGTATCAAAAACTCAATATTTTCAAATGATACTACAATGCCTTCTTTGACAATATCACTGACAGTCAACACATTTTCAATGGAGTCTCCGATGTTGAAGCGTTCTCCATTGATCAAAACCATGCGGTTTTCTGGTTCGGGGTCATAGATGTGTATGTTGATTTTTACCGTAGGAATGTTTTTCCTGATGGCAAAGTCAATCTGATGTAACAGCAAGTAATCCTGTTTTAAGGTAGGTTCAAGTGATTTTTTATCTTCGATGTTTACCCGATCTGTAGCAGTCATGTTTGCTGCCGCCTTTTTGTTTTGTTCGGGTTTAACCGATTTGTTGTCAGACTTGTTGTCTGCTTGTTGGTCCTGGTGGTTTTGCTTTAATGGTTTAATGGCGGCAGTATCAATTTTGACTGGTTTGATGGGTTCTTCTTTAAGCACATTGTTTTGTTTTTCTTTCCTGATTTGTTCGGTTTTGGCTTTGATATCGCTTTGTTTGGGCGGAATCAACTGATGGCCCGCTGGTTGTTGCAAACTGTTGTCTCTTGCTACCGCTTTTTTGTCGGTTTTTTCACTGACTTTTTGAGGTGCTTGGTTGGCTTTTTCAACGGTGGCTGT
Organism: Gammaproteobacteria bacterium; assembly: GCA_030426705.1. Taxonomy (GTDB): domain Bacteria; phylum Pseudomonadota; class Gammaproteobacteria; order Xanthomonadales; family Marinicellaceae; genus Marinicella. The sequence continues at coordinate 6,341 of JAUHXW010000131.1, read as the reverse complement.
TGGTTGATTTTCAACAAAATAGCTTAACAACTTATGGTGCCAGCCTTGTTGCCAGGCATAAATACCCGCAGCAATCAGCAGCAAAACAATCACCAATAACCAGAAGCCTTTGCGGCTTTTTGGTGGCGGGTTATCACTGAATTGGATGTTGTTGACATCAGCCTGTTGGTCGCTGTTTCTGTTTTGATCAGATTTTTTTAAAGCATCGATGATAGAAGACATGTTTAACTCACAATTTAGGTCCTTGATAGGCTTTCAGTGAAAGAGCCATTTGGGTTTCCTTGCCAATGATGCCATCGGCCAATAAACCGTTTTGTTGTTGAAAATCAATAATCCAGTCAGTGAGTTGATCGGCATTGAGGCTGGGGTTGTTTTCAATCACTTTTGCCACATTCAAAGCCCAGGCATTCACTGATTCGCTTATTGTATCATCAATCAATTCACTCGCCATCGGCCACAAAACAAAATAATGGCCCAACCAGTTTTTGTTGATGTGCTCATGACTGAACAATTGTTCGCCCTGTAAAGTTTCCAGCGTTGCCTGTTTATCATCAAGGGCGGTGAGCAAAGCCAATTGGCCCTGATTCAGCTCCAACAGTACCGGCGTGTTCTGTCGCATGATTTGGGTTAAGTTGCCTTGTTTGCGCAAACATCCCATACCTATCAAGGCCACATCAGGACATTTGTTCTCGTTCCAAATGATGTTGGCATCAGCATTCCACAGCGTCAGGTATTTTTGCCAACTGATCGATTGAATCGGTATTGCTAAAGCGGGTTCCTCGGTCAAGAGTGGATCGATAATTACTGCATGAGTTTCGGTGTTTGACTCAATGTTGTTAGTATCAATTGAATGATTTGGCCACAACCAATAACCAAAAGCCACCGCCAGTAATGCCAATGGCGTGATGTATTGCCAATGGTTGAAACGCTGTTCGTCAGGGTAAACCTCAGCAATGGCCTGATTCACATGTTTTAAGGAGACGGTTTTGGATTCATCGGTGAAGGCCACCAGCAGCGCTCGGTCACACAACACATTGATCAGTCTTGGAATGCCTTCGGTCTTTTTGTAGATGCGGTTGATGGCTCGATTTGAAAAGAGGTTTTTGTCACCACCACTGACTGAGACTCTGTGTTTGATGTAAGCGAAGGCTTCTTCGCTGGATAAGGGTTGTAGGTGAAACCTGGATGTGACCCTTTGAGATAGTTGTCGCAAGTCTTTGCGCTGCATCAATTGTTTCAGTTCCGGCTGGCCAATGAGGATGATTTGTAACAGTTTTTGTTGGTCGGTTTCGAGATTGGTCAATAAACGCAGTTGTTCCAAGGTATCTCGAGGAATGTTTTGAGCTTCATCAATAATAACCAAGGTGTTTTTACCTTCCGACCACCACTGCAACAATTGCTCATTGAGCTTATCGACCATGGCATTGAGCTTACCTTTGATGCCACGGGTCGAAATTTTGAATTCCTTGAATATGTTTTCCAACAGCTCAATAGGTGTGATGTTTGGGTTCAGAATCAACGCCGCCTGGGTATCTTCCGGTAATTTCTGCAAGAACAATCGACTGATGGTGGTTTTGCCGGTACCGACTTCGCCGGTCAATTGCACAAAACCAGCGCCACCCCCGCGGGTCACGCCATAAATCAAATGTGCCAGTGATTCCTGGTGTTTTTCACTCAAATACACAAACTCCGGATCTGGTGTGATCGAAAAAGGCGCTTGCTGTAAGTTAAAAAACTCTAAATACATGGCGTATCTGGCATATGACCGAAAAAAAGGTTCAATTGTAATCGTCTTTGGTGATTGAATCAAAGGAGGGTTGCTGAGCAGCTCGACCCGCCGAGCCGGTTTGGTAGCAGAGGCAATGAAAGGTAGGCGGTTTTACCGGAGGTAAAAAGCCTGCCTGAAATGCCGTAGTCCGAGCTTGGAGCGGTAAGCGTAAGACCCAAAGTCATTCCTTTTTCATCTTTATTTATGAATCAGGGATTTATCATTGTCTTTGTGGTAGCATAATTGAACTTTAAGCACTTGGTTTGTTAGATGAGGTTATTTGGATTAATGATGACATTTTTGCTTTGCTTTGTAGTTGAAGCAAAGAAAGTTGATCTCATGGTATTGAATATTGATGGAATAGGCCCTGACAAACTGAAGCAATTGAAATCCATGCCCGCGATAGACTGGTGGATTGAGATGGGTGGCAAAATGGTGGTTTCTACCCAAATGGTGGCATTAAATAATTTGCCTTCAGGAGTATCAGTGGAGACCACTCTTAAAGACTTAACCTTTGAAAATCTAGCCATACACATCCCAGGTCATTGTGATCATTCTCGCCCCGATGCTTTGTTACATTTGTATTTGAAACAGGTTATTTCGGGAGACATGTCTAGGATTGTTGATATCAGTAAGGTTTTTGATAAAAGCAGGCTACCACTTCACCAATCCGTGCTGCCCTTAGATAAGAATAAAGTACTGACTTACCAAATTAAAAACAGATCAATTGATTTACCCGATAAAAGCGCAGAAGTTCAAGGGTTATTAGACCAGATTGACAAGGATCGTTGGTATAGCCAAGCCACTTTTTTAGCAGACCATAACCGCATGTTAGAAGCTGATTTAATTACCACCGGTGACTGGTTGGAAAATAAATTTGAGGCATTGGGGTTATCCACATCTCGAGTCACGTTACATAACCATTACCGGGGCACCAATGTGTTGGGCTTTAAACAAGGCACGACTCGACCAAATGACTGGTATGTCGTAGGTGCTCATATGGATTCAAGGAACAGTAATTGGAATGATAGCTTGCCATCTCCAGGTGCAGAAGACAATGCATCGGGGTGTTCTGGTGTGTTGGAAATGGCCAATGTCATCAGTCAATATGACACAGAGGCATCCATCTATTTTATGTGTTTTATTGAAGAGGAGTCTGGTTTACTGGGTTCTCAGGATGTGGTCACATATTTCAGTAACAATGGTGATATTGACAAGGTAAAAACCATGCTCAACCTCGATATGATTAGCTATCGTGGTCCAAATCGCAATGACGCTATTGTTGGCACCAGGAACAACTGGCATCCCACGTTGGCTGAAACTGTGGCGGCCAATGGCGACCTTTATACAGACTTAGATTGGCAAGTAAATTCATTTATGTGCTGTACTGATTTTGTCAGTTTTGCCAATGTAGGCATTCCTGCAGTGACCACCAACCAGCCTGATATTTCAACTTATGCAGGTTATCATACGACTCAAGACAGGGCCATTAACCTCGATCCGGATTTGGGTGCTGGTATTATTAAAGCTAATTTGGCCACTTTGATTGATTTGGTTGGGGTTGACTTTTTGTCTGGTGATTTGATATTTGCTGATAGTTTTGAAAAGCCTTAGGTCTCTATGAGTAGATATTATTGAACACAAAACACAGATGGTTGTCCTAATCTGATATTCATGAGTGAGAAATTGCGGAAAGTCTGTGGATGAAGTCATTAAAAGCATCGGTCAATTGAATGAAACCAAATTGAAAAAGGCTTTTACAGCCGCCAATTTTACTTATCCACCCGAGAAAATCAGTTTGATAGCGATTAAGGATGCAGATATTCTTGAGCTGTGGGCTCATCAAGGCCGTCAATCAAAACATATTAAGAACTATCCCATCAAGGCGGCCAGTGGTGTATTGGGGCCAAAACTCCGGGAAGGCGATTTTCAGGTGCCTGAAGGGATTTACAACATCAATGCGTTTAATCCCAACAGTGCTTATCATTTGTCACTGAAGCTTAATTACCCCAATGCTTTTGATTTGAAATATGCCCAGTTAGAAGGTCGCACTGAACCGGGTAGCAATATTTTTATTCATGGCAAAGCAGTTTCAGTCGGTTGTTTGGCGATGGGTGATGAGGCCATTGAAGAACTGTTTACCTTGGTGCACAAAGTTGGCAGGCCCAATGTCAATGTGGTGATTACCCCAACAAATCCTGATTTGGGTCAATTAACAGTGCCCGAAGGTGCTGCTGATTGGGTGAAAATTTTGTACCAAAATATCGAGGGTGAAATAGCAAAAATCAGAAATTGATTATTCAATGTTTTCAAAAGAATCAATAAAAATAACATCAGTTAAAGTGGTAAATGGGTGAGCACCCATATGTACAGATGGTTCACTCCATAATGACCCATCGCCAGCATTTACAGCAGGACTTTCTTCTGCCAAGAGAAAATCATATGTGTTAACAAACTGTGGATCTGCACTGATTGATTGTAACTCTCTTTGGGTAAATTCTGTTGTAAAAGTGTTCAAATCATAGGGTGTGCCACTGTAGTAGTTGCCTCCCCAATTAGGTCGGAGGTGGATGTCAGCATGAGCGTTATTGAAATACAAATTATGATGTGAGTCATATTGATCCAAATAATCAGCGACTGTTGTATTTGTGCCGCCACTTTGCAGATATATGCCTACTTCATTGTTCATAAAAATATTGTTGACAATAAGCGTGCCAAAGGTCCCGTCCCAACCAATTTCAACGCCTGTTTTTACATTAAAGAATACATTGTTGTACAGTAGGTTGTTGTCATTGTCTACGTTAAAATCTGGCAGCCTAAGCCCCACTTCTGTGTTGGTTACAATGTTGCCATAGATTTGCCAATCTCCGGCAGGTCGATATTCAACATCTGTAGACTGACAGCCGTCATCATTGGTCGATGACCAAACACAACGAAAACTGCCTGGTTCAAATGCATTGTAAACATCATGGATGTAGTTAAATCTGACAATCAAAGTTGAAGTTCCTCCCTTGGTGCCGACTGCAGAGTAACCGGGAATGTCATAAATTTCATTGTATTCGACGATATTGGGAGCACCTGGTTTGGTGACCATAAAAGTGATGCCCTTGCTGTTGGAAACACCACCCCAGTAAACAGAATCATAAACTTGATTACCTCTGACTATACTGCCTTGTGAATCCCAAATACGGACTGCGTATGAGTTGTCGTTACCATTAGAAACATGGGCAAATGTGTTATTCTCTAAAGTGACATAATCTGCTCCCTCAAAAAAGATTGGACTGCTTTGGGTGTAATAAACACGGAGGTTCTTGACAGTCATGTGATGACCATTTGCAGCCACCCTTGCGAAACTGCGTTGAGATATTTCATAGACCTCATTGTTTGGGTTTTCACCTACTTCAGGATAGAGATAAATATAACATCCATTGTTATCAGCAAAACATTGGGTGCCATTGATATCGGCTTTAGTCCAGTGGTTGGGAATTATCAGATTACTGACATGATCATGGTCTCTACCATCATCAAAGTCAGTTTGGTGATGTATCCTTTGATGGCCATTAAACATGCCTTTCGGGTCGTTATTGAGTTGATCTGCAGGTATTCGCCATACTTCTTGAGTATACTGCTCCCAGATGTGGCCGGCTGTACTGTACGAGCCCAGTAACTCAACAGTTTCTCCTTGATAGCCCTGTAGGGTTAAATTGGGTGTGTTGATGGTATTTAAACCAGTCTCTTCAATCAAACGATAGACACCACTTCTGATGGTCAGTGTATCACCATCTTGTAATTGTCCAATGGCATGTGAAAAGGATTTCCAGGGATCAGTTATATCTCCGGAACCCTTATCATCTCCATCAGTGGCTACAAAGTATTCAGCCGCATAAAGTGGGCTGTATAAAATAACGAAGAGTGTGGTGAATATAATTTTCATAGATTTGAGTATTTGATAAAAAAATACTCTAAATGAAATTGGATTAAAACTTTGTGATTGTGCTCACAACCTGAAAAATTAAATGCACATGTTTGTGTGATTTTATCTGTTTAGACTGTAAGTTTCAGAATATTGAAGCCATTACAAGGTTCTTAATAAGAAAAAGCACAGCGGCAGGAAAGCCTGCCGCGTAGCTTAACGGATTCAATCATTCATCATCTGACAGTTCGAGTAAATCAGCATTGCCTCCAACCGCTGAAATGTTGTTGGTGATGGTTTTTTCGGTAACGAATTGTCTGAGATAGCCAGGGCCACCGGCTTTGGGACCGGTGCCGGACAAGCCCATACCGCCAAAAGGTTGCACGCCAACCACTGCGCCAATCATGTTGCGGTTGATGTAACAGTTACCGGCCTGAATTCTGGAAACAATGTATTCTATGGTGTCATCAATGCGTGAATGAACCCCGGTGGTTAAACCATAGCCAGTGCTGTTGATGGCATCAATGACCTGATCCAGTTGTTCTGCTTTGTACCTGATTACATGCAGGAATGGGCCGAAAATTTCTTGTTCCAGCACGTCAATACCGTTGATTTCAAAGGCATGCGGGGCAAAATAATGACCGTTGATTTCAGGTTCTG
>JAUHXW010000130.1 GCA_030426705.1 Gammaproteobacteria bacterium | reverse complement strand
GTCGGCGCTTTCTTTGCTTTTGAGTCAGTTCGGTTACAGTCAGTTGATTCCCGGCCTGTTTTTTGAGTTTTTCAAGGGCCTGGTCTGCCAATTGTTGGTTGTTGATATCAAACTTTTTGAGTTTTTTACCATCCAAGATATTCAGGTTAGATTCAAAACCGTCGCCACTTTTGGCCATTTGACCGTGAATGGTCCAATATTCTTCTTTGATAAAAGCATTGATTTCATCTTCCCTTTCAACAATCAACCTTAAAGCCGGTGATTGCACACGACCGGCAGATAAACCACGACGTACTTTTTTCCAAAGCAGCGGTGACAGGTTAAAACCTACCAGGTAATCAAGAGCACGTCTGGCCTGCTGGGCATCTACCAATTCATTTGAAATTTCACGGGGGTTGGCGACAGCTTCCTGGATGGCAGATTTGGTGATTTCGGAAAAAACCACCCTTTTGATTTGTTTGTCTTTTAACAGCTTTCTGGCTTTGAGAATTTCAACCACATGCCATGAAATGGCTTCTCCTTCGCGATCCAAATCCGTTGCCAGATATATGGTGTTGGCTTTTTTGGCGGCTTTAACTATGGCATCGATGTGTTTTTTGTTTTTTTCGACATCAACGTATTTCAATTCAAAGTCTTTGTCAGGGTCGACAGCACCTGATTTGGGCAACAAATCACGGACATGACCGTAAGATGCCAAAACTTTGTGGCCTTTGCCGAGGTATTTTTCTATGGTTTTGGCTTTAGCCGGAGACTCTACAATCAGTAAGTTTTCTGCCATGGTTAAATTTAATGTTCATGATCGACCGGCGGATCAAACATCAAACTTTCCATTGATGCAAAGGCTTGTTCCTCATCCGGTTGTGAAAATAAAATAATCAAAGCCAGCCATTGTAAATCATCGACATCGATGTTGTCAGCATTTAGATTAAGCAAACCATTGATCAAAAGTTCGCGGGCAGTGGGAGTTAGAATGCCAGTACTTTCCAAATAAGCGATGAAGTCTATACCTTCCTCATCAAGTATGGCGTATTCATGTGGGCTATATATACGTACGGCTTCTGCAGATTGTGCCACAGTTTGTACCGCCTCATCATGAATGCTTAGTAACCAATCAAAGGCATTGTCAATGGTGTTTTTTTCAAACCCAGCTTGTTCTAAGCCGGAATATATATTGTTTTTATTGTAATGATCTTGCAGGTTGGTGTTTTCGGAGAGATAGTTTTCAAATAAATAGACCAATAGGTCAATGATATTTTCATTCATGTTTTTTGGTATTTCGCGCCTGGTAATTTCTCAATCATCCCAGAGAGTTCCAAAATCAATAAATCTGATGCGATTGTTGAACTGGGAAGCCCTGTTTGTTCCACAATAACATCAAACGAGACAGGATGAAAGTCTATTCGCTGGAAAATGTGTTGCTGAGTTTCGGAAAGCTCGATATTGGGCGTGGACGATGATTTTTCAAGGGTTGATTGTTCCAATGCATTGAGGTTGCTGGTTAATTGGTCACTTAGCATGGCGATGTTGGGTGACAGTTCCTCCAAAATATCCTGGGCTGACTCGACCAGTTTGGCACCTTGTTTGATTAAATGATGACAACCTTTGGCCATTGGATTATGAATGGAACCAGGTATGGCCATCACTGGTCGGTTGTTTTCCATGGTCAGTCGAGCGGTGATCAGGGTGCCGCTTTTATTGGTAGCCTCTACCACCAAAGTACCTAATGCCAGTCCGGCAATGATGCGATTGCGTCGTGGGAAGTTGTGTGCATGTGGTGGGGTGTTGAATGGCAATTCAGAAATAACAGCGCCTTGATTGGCGATGGTTTTGGCCAGCTGTTGATTATTTTTAGGATAAATCATGTTGATACCAGTTCCCATCACTGCGATGGTCTGTCCTTCGGCATCAACAGCGGCCTGATGCGCCTGAGTGTCAATGCCAGCAGCCAAGCCACTGGTAATCACCATGCCTTTCCGGGCCAGGTCATAACAAAAAGCCTGCGTGTTGTTTAAGCCACTCTGGGAAGCATTTCTGCTACCAACCACCGCCAACTGCGGTAACAACAATGCATTGACATCTCCTTTAACAAATAAGGCTGCAGGAGGGTCATTACTTTGCAACAACTGAGGCGGATACAGCGCATCTTCAATGGTTAATAGATGATTGTTGGGTTTATCTAACCAGTTTAACTCAAGGCTGATATCATCAAGGGTTGCCTGTCTGAGGTGTTGAAGGGCTTTTTGTGGTACTTTAAATTCAGCAGGGAAATTATTTTGCTTAAGGATTTCGGTGGCGCTGCCAAAGAGATTAAGCAACTTTTGAATGCGGGCAAAACCGAGTCCTGGTGTATTGAGTAAATGTAACCAGGACTCTCTGTTGTCAAACGACATCAATCAGGGAATTTTGACGTAATCGTAAAGTTTAACGGGTCTGTTACCATCAGTAATGATGGCGTAACTGATTTGATCAAAAGTTTTGAAAACCATGATGTGGCCAGCCAACTCCATGGGTAAAGTGACATTAGCCTTGGAAGGTTTAAAATAAGTTTTCAAATCTTCTTTGGGGTGTTTTACCTCATCCCTGATGACTTTTTCTGGGCTGTAAACAGCAAAAACATCACCCACACTAACGCCTTCTGCACTACCGGTGCTGATAGCCACAATCTGTCTGCGACCGCTACCAAACAAGGCATTGTTCAATGCCACAATCCGGATATTTTCATCATTTGCCGAACCTGCTTTTGGCATGAAAAATGGGTCAAAATTAAAGCTGTCTATCGGTAAAATTAAATCACCTGTTTTAACTTCGGTGTTTACTTCAACAATTTTCATGGTGGTGATGTCTTCTGAATTTACTTTAACCACTTCAGCCACACCAGTATCAGCCACTTCATAGCCAAGGATTTTTACATGGTCCCAATAAGCTTTGGCAATGTGCTCTTTCCAAAAACGTGACAGAACCGCAGCAGTGGTATAGTCGGAAGTTAATCCCCACTCAACCGATTCTATCTCACGAGACTGAGATTTTTTCCAGGGAAAGTCGACAGGAACTTCGCGATAAATCAATGTAGGTCTTACAATTGCAAAACGATCTCCTTGTCGTGCATTTTTTAAGTTACGTACATAGATATTACCCCCAGTAGCACTTATCATCCTTTGTTCTTGCTGTTCAACAACGTAAGGTGCCAAATCCACATCTGCTTCATTAAGGATGCGCAGTCTTTTCAAGAAAGGCTCTATGTCTTTTAAGGGGATGGTTTGGATGGCATCGTTGTGATCGATGACACGGGCATTGGGGCTCAATTTAACTGTAGGGTGACCACGGCTTACAGTGATAGCCGGTTGACCATCAAGATAAATCAGATTAATCACATCACCGGGATAGATTAAATGAGGGTTTTCGATTTGGGGATTGGCATGCCAAATTTCTGGCCATAACCAGGGTGATTGTAAAAACACCGCAGAAATGTCCCACAACGTGTCACCTTTTTGCACCACGTAGGTGTCAGGATGAGCGGGATTCAGTTCTACTTCCTCTGCTTGAGCCACGAAGATAAAACCAATCAGCATAGCTATAATTAAATGTTGTTTTTTAAACATCATCGGCAAACCCTTGATTTTCCTAAAACTTTAGTTTAGCCATTTTAGGATTAAAATTAAACAAAAATGTGATTCATAGACCAAAATGCTTAAAAAAACCGCATTTTTTTGAAAAAAATCCCTTTTCAGAGAAGCCAAAAGGGTGAATCTTGGAAAAATACGGATTGTTGAAAGATAATATTTGCTGTTTTCCATTGAATTTTTTAACTTTAAAACTATGATTGACTGACAGCAATAAAAATTTAATCATGACAACCCTAACAATTTTAACACTTCCAGACAAACGGCTTAAAACAGTTGCCAAACCAGTTGAAACTTTTGACGACACTTTGAAACAATTAGCTGATGACATGTTAGCAACCATGTATGCCGCTCCGGGAATTGGCTTGGCAGCGACACAGGTTGACCAACACATTCAACTGGTGGTGATTGATGTGTCTGAAGATAACACAGAACCGCTGGTGATGGTGAATCCGGAAATCGTTGAAAAAGATGGTATTCAAAAACACGAGGAAGGTTGTTTGTCTGTTCCTGGTATTTATGCGTCGGTCAAACGAGCTGAACACATCAAGGTAAAGTTTCAAGATTTGTCAGGCGAAGCACAAGAACTTGAAGCGGAAGGATTGCTTGCCGTTTGTATTCAACACGAGCTTGACCACCTCAAAGGCATTGTTTTTCTCGATCATTTGTCAGCCTTAAAGAAAAAATTGGCGCTTAAAAAACTGGAAAAAGTGACCGCATAAAAAAAGCCCGGTTAGTTACAACCAGGCTTTTGCAATCGTTAAGGCGTTATCAGCCCATTGGGTCTTCAATCAAAATATTTTCACAACGATCCGGTCCTGTAGAAATGATGTGAACCGGAGCACCGGTGAATGCTTCTATAAAATCCACAAACGCTTTGGCTTGTGGTGGCAATTCATTTAAATCAGTTAACCCGCGGGTTGATGACTGCCAGCCTTCAAAACTCTGGTATTCCGGTTTGACCTGTGCCCATTCATGCGCAGAACCCGGGAAAGCATCATCGCCATAACTTGTACAGGCTTTGATGGTTGCAAAAGTATCCAGTACGTCCAGCTTAGTAACGCATAATCCGGTTACACCATTGACTTGAACGGCTCTTTTCAAAGCCACTAAGTCCAACCAGCCACACCTTCTTGGACGGCCGGTGGTGGCGCCAAATTCAACACCGCGTTTGGCCAATTCTGCACCGTCTTCGTCAAACAATTCTGTTGGAAACGGGCCGCTACCTACGCGTGTGGTGTAGGCTTTGGTTATACCCAACACATAATCAATGTGTGTTGCACCAAGCCCTGAACCCGTGGCAGCGCTACCGGCGGTGGTATTGGACGAAGTCACAAAAGGATAAGTACCATGATCAATGTCCAACAATGAACCTTGTGCTCCCTCCATCAACAGTTTTTCATCATCTTCCAGGTGCTGGTGTAATGCGCCGGTAACGTCCACGCACATACCTTTGATAAAATCCGCTTGTTGCAAAGCTTTGGCGTATACTTCTTCAAAATCAAGCGGTTCAGACTGGTGGTAATTGGCAATCACAAAATTGTGGTATTCCAACACCTTTTCCAGTTTGTTTTTCAGCAAATCGGCATCCAGTAAATCGCCTATTCGGATACCACGTCTGGCCACTTTGTCTTCATAAGCCGGTCCGATACCTCGTCCAGTGGTGCCAATGGCTTCTTTGCCTTTTTTCTGTTCACGCAATTGGTCTAGCTTGATGTGATAAGGCATGATGACCGGGGCAGATTTCGAGATATATAGTCTGGATTGAACATCCACACCGGAGGCTTCCAGGTTAGTGATTTCCTTAATCAATGCCTCTGGCTCAATGACCACGCCATTGCCAATATAGCATTTGACCCCATCACGCAGAATGCCTGAAGGAATCAGGTGTAAAACGGTTTTTTGTTCGTTGATGATTAAGGTGTGCCCTGCATTGTGACCGCCTTGATAGCGAACCACAGCATCGGCACCTTCGGTCAGTAAATCGACAATTTTTCCTTTGCCTTCATCACCCCATTGGGTGCCTAGAACTACGACAGATTTTTTCATGACTGTATGTATTTAAAAGTAAGTGCGCCTGTCACCATCATGATGACACCAAAAATTCGCAGATGTTTGTCTTCCATCTGTGAGAGTTGTAATAACATTTTTTTCCAGGCTTTGGGTGCGACAAAAGGCATGATGCCTTCAAAAATCATGGCCAAAGCGATGGCCGCAATGATTGGATGTTCAATCAATTGGGTTGTTGTTCTTTAAAATATTTGAAAAACTCAGAGTCAGGATCTAACACCAAAACATTACCTGAGCCAGGTTCAAAACTTTTCATATACGCTTCAAGGCTACGTATGAAAGAATAAAATTCAGGGTTTTTATTGTGCGCTTCAGCGAAGATTTTGGTGGCCTCAGCATCACCTTCACCACGCATAATCGCTGCCTGTTTATCGGCATCGGCCAACATGATACGAATTTGTTTGTCGGTATTGGCGCGAATATTGATTGATTCCTTGCGACCATTTGAACGGTGTTCTGCGGCTTCAACCAAACGTTCTGAGCGCATGCGGTTATAGACAGAGTCATTAACTGATTGATCCAGGTTGATTTGTTTGATTCTGACATCAACAATTTCTATACCGTAATTTTCCGCACGTTCCTTGGTGTGTGAGCGCAAGCTTTCCATCAATTCAATACGCTGGGTTGAAATGGCCTGATCAAGTGTGCGCACAGAAAATTCTTCCTGCAAGGCGTTTTTAACAACACCTGTTAGGTTGGCGTTGGCTTTGGCAATCAAGCCAGCATTAGAAGTGAAAAAGGTCTTCACATCCTTGATACGCCATTTGACAAAGTAATCAACCATCAGGTATTCATTGTCGGTGTTGAAAACCCGTTCAGGGGCGTTATCAAGTGTTTGAATGCGGTTGTCAAACTTTCTGATGTTGTTAACAACCGGCCATTTGAAGTGCAATCCCGGTTCATAGCCTGCTTGTACCACCTCACCAAAACGTAACTTAACGGCGGTTTGTTTTTCGTCGATGGTAAACAGAAAAAAACTGGACAGGATGGCAATAACCAACAAGCTCAAAATGAGTGCAATGACTTTATTCATGATTATCTCCCCCTCCCACGTCGGGTGTTACGACTGGTGGCGTTTTGGTTGTTTATAGTTTGGCCAGAGTTTTGGGGTGTAACAGTGGTGGTGCCCAAATCCACTGGAGGAAACTCAAAAGTTTGTGTTTTGTTTTTCATCAATTGATCCAGTGGCAGGTACATCATTGAATTACCTGAACTTTGATCCATCAAAACTTTAGGTGTTTCACCCAGAACAGATTCCATGGTTTCCAGGAACAGTCGTTGGCGCGTGACCTCCGGCGCCAGTTCGTATTCTGCACGCAATAAATCAAACTGTTGTGCCTTACCGCGTGCTTCAGCAATGATGGACTCTTTATAAGCTTCGGCTTCCTGGATGATTTTCAACACTTTACCCTCTGCCTCAGGAATGCGCCCATTGGCGTATTCGTTGGCTTGGTTTATGAAGGTTTTTTGATCCTCACGGGCTTTCACCACATCGTCAAAGGCTTCTTTAACGTTGATGGGTGGATGCACTTCAGTGATGTTCACTTGTGTGATTTGAATACCGGTTTTGTAATCATTCAGCATGGTTTGGATTTCTTCACGAGCCTGTTGGTTAACAGCGGTCCGGTTTTCATTAATGATGAAGTCAAGGGTTCGAGTACCCGCGACTTGGCGCATCACACTTTCAGACACTTGTCTGACGGTGTTTTGCGGACTGGCCACACTGAACAAGTAGTCATTGACTCGATTTTCGTCAATTCGATATTGTAATGAGTAATCGATTTCAATCAGGTTTTTGTCTTCAGTCAGCATTTGACCGTTGTTGTCTTCCTGTCTGATGGTGTCCACATTGACCCGATAAACTTGTGCGAAAGGTCTTGGTAGGGTAAATCGCAAACCGGGTTGCATGGTATGAGAATACTCACCAAATACCAAAACCACTCCCCTTTCAGCCTGTTCAATCTGATAGGCGGAGCTGTAAGCTGCTAAACCAACCAGACCCAAT
>JAUHXW010000129.1 GCA_030426705.1 Gammaproteobacteria bacterium | reverse complement strand
GCAGACCAATGAATTGATTTTTAAACCGTTTCCACCCCGATCCATCAATGCTTTTATCCCGGATGACAATGCTTTGTGGTTTGTGTTGGCTGGACAAGGATTACAGCGACTTGACCGCCGTTATACGCAACAATTGCCACCCATGGGCAAATTGCTTTTCAGGGCTGTCAGTAATGAAAATGCTGAGGCGCTACAGTTTAAAGGTTATGGCAACATAGCAAATCTGAGTTATGAATTTCAAGACAACTCTTTGCGATTGGCTTATGCTTTGGTGGATCATTCGCTGCCAGGACAAAGCTGGTACCGAACCCGTTTGTTGGGTTCACAACAAGAAGACTGGTCAGAATGGACGCAGGAAACTTACAAGGATCTGACTCAGCTTCGGGCAGGTAATTACACCTTTGAAGTACAAGCGAGGGACGGTTGGGGACGACACACTGAGCCTGTGGGACAAAGCATCACCATCAAGCCACCGTGGTACCAAACACCTTGGGCCTGGCTCAGTTATTTGCTGCTGTTGTTGCTGTTTGTTTCTTGGGTGGCCAAGCGCTATTCGGCATATCAGCATCAAAAACTGGCGGCTGAAAACCTGAAACTGGATGCTTTGGTGAAACAAAAAACCCAGCACTTGCACACCAAAGCGATGGAACTTGAGTTGTTACAAAAAGCCAAGGATCGGTTTTTTACTGACTTTTCTCATGAGTTGCGTACGCCTTTGTCGCTGATCATGGCGCCGTTAGAACAAGCCAATCAAAAACAGCCTGACCATTTGTTGGACGTTGCTTTGAGTAACGCCGAAAAACTGAAACAACAGGTCAATCGGATATTTGATTTGCAACAACTGAACGATCCGGTGATTCGCCTCAACAAATCAACACAAAGCCTGCAGCAACTACTAAAACAACAGGTTGACGAATTCAAACCATGGGCAGAAAAACACCAACAGCACTTGCAACTTAATACAACCCAAGAGCCGCTTGAGGGGTATTTTGATGTTGAAAAAATCGCAGCGGTTATCAGCAACCTGATCAGCAATGCCATTAAATACAGTGGCGCCGGAGCCCGTATTGTGGTGTCTTGCCTAGGATATGGTAAAAGAGGAGATGATGAGCACATTGAAATAACGGTCAGTGATGATGGACCTGGGGTCCCTGAAAATCAAAAAGCAAACATTTTTGAACGGTTTTTTACTGCAAAATCTGCCAACATCACACGCCAAAGTGGCGTTGGCGTCGGCCTTTCCTATGCCAAGGAAATTGTCGAAGCGCATGAAGGTCAATTGCAGCTCAAGGATTCGGCAAAGGGAGCCCGCTTTGTTATAACACTGCCGGTACTCACACCTGAAACTGAATTAAGCCATGTTTCAATGGCCATGAATCCACCAGTAACCACCGATGATCATCCCAGTGTGATGCTGGTAGAAGACAACGATGAATTACGTGAAGTGCTGCTGATGATTTTGGCAGAGGATTTTGTGGTACATGAATTTGCCGATCCGATTGAGGCCTTGGCGCAAGTTCAACAGATCTTGCCAGATGGCATCATCAGTGATGTGATGATGCCCGGTATGAGTGGTGTTGAATTGACCGAAAAAATTCGTCAAATTGAGCTGTTCAAAGCCACGCCGATTTTGTTGCTGACGGCCAAAACAGCACAACAGGACATCCAGTTAGGTTTGGCTAAAGGGGCGACCGATTACATGGTCAAGCCTTTCAGTCCGGGCGAATTGAAATTGCGCATCAACAACCACATCAACACCGTTAAAACCATCCGGCAGGAATTTCAGCTTGAACCTGAAAAGTCGACTGAGAAATCAGCTTTTATTGCAAAACTAGATGCATGTCTTGATGAATTGTTGCCCAGTGGGCATGTCACCATTGCGCATCTTGCTGAAAACCTGGCGATAGATCGTACCACCTTGTTCCGCAAAATCAAGAGTGAAACCGAGATGTCTCCATCGCAATACATCATGCAATACAAACTCAATAAAGCAGCCAGCATCATGAAAAACCGAAAAATCAGTGTCAGCGAAGTGGCCTATGTGGTCGGCTTTGAAAGTCTGGCTTATTTCTCGACCTGTTTTAAGCAACAATTCAATTGCACCCCTTCAGAATTCATAGCGAATCCCTGATTGCAACATTTCAACAAACATTCGCAACATAATTAAAAACAACAATCATAGCCTTTTGCCACAATGTTCTGTGAGGTTTGGATAGCCAGGGCGACTTGAAAACCGGTCAATTTTGTCAATGTGGATGATAACTCGCTCACTAGGGTGTGGTTTTGCTGATTGGCTGATTAAAAAGCCACAAGTTTTTGAGTTTTTATTTTGGCAGTCAAAACCTCGGGTTTAGAATTTAAATACGGGTTACAAAGAGGTGTTGTTATGAAAAAAGTAATTTTTTTGCTGTGCTTGCTGACATTGACAGTAACAGCCAAAGAAACAGAACAAGTTGAGCAAAGTCAAACCATCAAATTGGGTGGTGATTTGGTCACGATTTCTTTCCCAGCTGAAGCTCAAATCAGGGCTTTTTCACGACACCAATGTCCATCACTTTGGCCACCATCACTTTCTGAACCGGTGGTCTGTCAACAGGTAGGAGCTTTTGCTTTTGGTTTTGGTAAAGATAAAATTACCAAATTGGGACTTACCGATATCTTGTTTTCAGGTATAGACCCTTTTGGGCTGATGAATGACCGGGAGTCGCTGAAGAAACGTATATTGGTGGGAACTGGTATGATGATTGCAGGTGCTACCATTATTGCAACTTGTCCACCCATACCAGTACAAGAGGGTTGGGGTGATTTAAGTTTTTCAGAGCGGCTTCAAAATGCCCGTGCTTTTGGATATATGCCACCAGCCATACCTCTGATTTCAGAAGATGTAGACAATCCCCAGGACCCAAACTCATGTACCAAAACGCTTGACATAAGTATTGATGAAAACAACAACACAGTAACAGATTTTCTCGATTTTGAGGGCAGAGAGTTTGCTTATACATCACCATTTGGCACTTACCCATCGGCCACTTTTGATTTGGCACATACTGCTGGTAGCCTGGTCACTTGTTTGGAATTGTCTGCAGATTTATTCAACGTCTCAACCAATGTAAATTTGGGTTTACCCAGTTTGGATGGGCTTCCTGATGTATCGCTCGATGGAATTTTGGATGGTTTAGCGGATACCATCATTGATGCCATTGGGATTTCTGATTTTGAGATCATTGCTTTACAACAATTCAATGGTTGGACCACGAATTATAGACAAGACAACCCAAACTACTGTGACAATAATCAATGTGAGTTTGAGCATGGCTTGAATCGAGTGATTTTTGATGCCGATATTAATCCGGCCAGTTGGGGCAATTTAAGGCCAAACGTAACATATTTTCAGGAAGTTGATGTGATGGAATATTTTGATCCTGAACTGACAGCTTTTCCAGCTGGTTCCCAGTTGGTGGTCAATCTGGAAGCCCTTGAAGTGGGTGGAACCCGCGTTGATAAATACCCACCCAGAAGTTTTGTGGGATCGCCTCCACCAGACAGAAGTTACTTATTTGATAAGAGCTGGTTGGGTGTGGTGGATAATTGTGACCTTGATCCAAACATAGAAATGACTGTGCCGAACTTCTTACCATTAGGTATTCATGACATTCCGGTGACAGTGACCGACCGGGTTGGCAATCAGGTCAGTGATTTTGTTAGACTGATAGTTGATGACACCATTCCGCCGGATTTATTACCACAAAAACCAGTGGGTATCTTGGTGCCTGATGGAACCAGCACCATCAATTTCACCGATGTTGGTGTAGGCTGTGATACTTATTTGTGTCAGGGCAACCCATCAGAATACGATATTTATCCTCCTACCTATTTTGACTTTGGTAGCATAACACCGAATGTAGCCTGTGAGATGGACAATGTTTTGAACCAGGTGTCTTGCGACCAATCCATGTTACCGGTCAATGATGTCAGTCTGGTTAATTGGACCATCAGTGATCCTTCAGGCAATGAAACCGAACAAACACAAGAAGTCTATGTCCGTGAAGAGAGTCAAAACCAACAACCTACTTCCAATGACTTGAACTTCACAGTGGGTCAGAATAACGCCATCGAAATACCTTTATCGGCCACTGATGGCGATTATGATCCTCTGTTTTTCTCGGTGTTGGATCAACCGGATCATGGCGACATTCCAGGTGACCCCGAAGCCATTTTCCAAACCCGCTTTTCCTCAACCGGTGTATTAACGGATTCAGACAGCATCACTTACATCACCAATGGTAATGCAGGCACCTATGGCATGATGACTTCAGTGGGTGTTGAGGGTATGGTGTATTTGTTTAATTTGGGTGGTAGTGGTGCGCAACTGATCAATCGCTATGCTTTGAATGTTGTGGTTCCCGGCGGCATCAAACCCCACGGTATCACCTTTGCTGAAGGTAAAAATGGCTATGACAATTCTGATAATCTGGCGCAGGTGTTGCGCAATAAATACCTGTATGTAGGCGATTGGGATGCTGAAAAAGTCTATGCCTATAAATACAACGATTTATCAGATACCGCTACAGTTCACGAACTTTTCAGCCTGCCGTCTAATCTCCAGGATCCAACCGGGATAACTGCAGTTGATAGCGGCAGTAATCTGAAAATCTATATTTCCGATGCCTACGGTGATCAATTACATTGGTTTGAAATTGATGGCAGTTTTAATCTGGTCAACAATGGATATTACAACACAGGCGTTAAGGATCCCATGGCGGTCGATCGTGCCGGTACATCCTCAACTGATTTTTATTTGACCTCATTGTTCGATAATGAAATTGTCAAATATGACATCAACAATGGTATCGAGGGCGCTTGGCCAATTGACAGTCTGTTTGATGACCCAGATGGTACCGGTCCTGCCTTGCCGATTATCCAGCAGTTTGTTGATACCGTAGTAGAAGGTGATGGCTCATACTTTTATATCGGTTGGTTTGATCATACCGAGATGAAGTATGTAAAAACCCGTTTTCAAACCAGCAATCAAAATCAGGATCCCGTTCTGCAAGGGACTAAACGCTTCCCCTCTTTTGTTGAAGTGTTGAGTCTGGAAGAAGTTGAAATGAATGGCACCACTTATTTTGTGGTGTTGGTTGAATCCGACTATCAGGAACAATATCTGGTTCGATATAACCTGGCAGGTCAAATAGATGCCATAGTCAGTTTATTTGATTGGGCTGAATCTTTGAATCCATTGCCGCCCACATCGCAAACCCGGTACATTGATTTGGCCTTGAAGGACAATGGAGATGTACTGTTGTTGGAACAGGGTGACAGCAACAATGTACCATCAATCACTGCCATCCAACTCAATTCAGGCGTAGATGAATATCAACAAGTTGCCGGTGGCGGTAGCATTGTGGTTGATTTTTTGCGAGGGGGCTCTTTACCTTATGCCATAGATGTGGCGGCAAACCAGGTGATAGTTTTGGGCGATGGCAGTATTGATCGTTATGAAATCGGCACCCTTGATGATATAGAGTTGGTGGATTTTCCAGGCGCTGCACAAAAACTGTATGGCGACATCAGCGTATCAGATGCGGGGGTTATATACGCCAGTTATACCCAAAACAATGTGATTGACACTTATGATTTGATGACCGGAGCACCGTTGGGGACTTTTGGCTTGGGTGAACTCGATTTCAATGCTGATGATAAATACGGTCGTTTGTATTACGATAACCTGTTGAACAAGTTATGGGTTTCAGATTTTGCAGAGATCAACTATCCGGATATTGGCACCCACAGAATGCCCAGATTGTTGGGTTTTTCTGACAACGGTGAGGTGTTGAATACCCTGATTCCTGATGGAGAACCGGGTAATTTCTTCTCCTTCCTGGAGCCGGGTGATTTTGGTACCATCAATGCCATTGCTTCGGGTGATAACGGTCGGTTTTATGTGGCAGAAACACAGCCGTTGAATCGTTTGCATGTATTTGATGGACAGTTTTTTGTCGAAGTGGCTTGTTCGCAGGGAGAAGAGGGCGAAGTTTGTAATCTGTTGGCTTATACACCGGACAATGGTTATGTAGGTACAGAGACCATGACAGTGATAGCCACCGACCCCTTTGGCAGTGCCAGTTTGGAAGCCACCATCACTTTAAACATCATTGATGACACCGAAGCACCGGTGCTGACTTGTCCAGCGCCGATAGAAGTACAAGCCAACAGTTCCGGAGGTTATACCGCCAACCTTGACAACCCGACAGAAGAGGTCAATGAAGACATGCGCACTTTTCTACAGGGGGTCATTGTCACTGAAAACACCGATTTGCCACCGGTGGTGATAACCCACAACATTCCTGTGGAAATACCATTGGGCATTCAAGCGGTGACTTTCACCGGCACTGATGGCTCAGGAAATCAGGGCACTTGTGATACGCACATTTCGGTGATTGATACCATTGATCCGGTGATTGCGGATGCAGCAGAGCAAACATTTGAAGCCACTGCTCCATTGAGCGATTTTGCCAGTATTGGCTTAAACCCACCCGCTGCCACCGACAATATGGCGATTGACAGTGTGGTATCCCTTGTTGGTACAGCTTTACCGGTAGGTAGCCATGAAATCACCTGGCGAGCCACCGATGTGGCGGGCAATCAGGCTGAAACCACCCAAGCGGTGGTGATAGAAGATACCACACCACCTGTTTTCAGTAACACAGTGAACAGTGATGTGTTTTCCAATGCCTTGGCGACACCCATTGCCTACACCTTGCCCACAGCCACTGATCTGGTATCAACAACGGTTGAAGTGAGCTGCCAACCTGAAATAGGTGAGTTGGTGCCCCAAGGTGAAGTGGCGGTTCATTGTTCCGCACAGGATGAGGCGGGTAATCACAGCGGTGTCGGCTTTGTGGTTTCGGTATTTGGCGATGATGATTACTTTTTGGTGGCCAATAATCAGCCCCAAGCCATCAATTATTATGCCGATACCATTAACGGTGGCACCACGCAATTAACCGTTTCGACCAATCCGGACATTGTCACCAGGGTTTATGATGGTCCGGGTGCTGAGTATGGTTTGGTGCTGGGGTTGATGGAATTGAACGGCAATCCGGCTCACAGTGTTTCGGCACAAGCCTGTAACGGTGATTACATCATTCTTGAAATGAACTTTGAAGACTTGTTATTTGACGACCTGACCGAAAACTTTGGTGATCGGCTGATTGTGACTTGTGATGATCTGGGCAATGCCGAAAAAATCAGCTCATTGGTGGGCAACATCACGGTGCAACAAGCCATCAACTATCCGCCGACTGATACCGTGGTAGAACTTGATTTAACCACCGCCAATGAAATCAGCGTTTCAGGTCGTACCTTGACCGCCAATGCCAACAATGCCTCAGCCACCACCATTCGAGTGTACGGAGAAAGCTACAGCCTGCTACCCGGACAAAGCTTTGTGGTCTTTGGCTCCAACGATTTGATATTCAGGGATGGATTTCAGCCGTAACTTATATTTGGTTCTGATCCTGGCACACGGAAGTGCCCTGTTTTTCATAAACAATACCCCGAGTGAATTGTTGGATAAAGGTATGTCCTTGGGGCTTCATTCATTTTTGTTCCCGACTAAAATGAAAGCGACCGCGGCGGACATGACTTGTAACCTCGCGCTCTTCGCCTCTGATTCGCGTACGCTCACCAACCGGCTC